>JACNHV010000346.1 GCA_014383445.1 Candidatus Desulfobacula maris
CATTACCAATTCTGATTTTATAGAAGAACTTGATCTTAAAAGGACTGCATATCCATATGATATTGAAGAAAATCCAATAGGATATAATGAAATGGTGATGGATCTTGTTCAAACTCTTTCCAAAGAGATTCTCATCCTCAGCGCGGCGGCTGATAAGGGTGTGAATGTGACAGATCAGGAGGTCGAGGCTGCTGAGAACGAATTCAAAAAAGATTATCCTGAAGACAGCTTTGAACAGATCTTATTAAACAATGCCATATCTTATCCATTGTGGAAAAAACGATTTAAGAAAAATATTATCATGGAAAAATTTATTGATCAGGAACTAAAACAAAAGATTGAAATCACGGCACAGGATATTGTGGGGTTTTACAAAAAACATATAATTGCCGATATCCAGAAAAAGGATGACACAACCCCGGGTTTAAAGAAGATTGAGAATGAAAAAAAACTGGTATCCCGTCTTCGGTTGCAGAAGGCTCAAGACCATTACGATGAATGGATAAAAAAGCTTTACAAGGATTATCCAGTGCAAATCAATATGGAAAAACTAAAAACGTTTTTAATTGATATAGAAAAGAGAGAGGTAAAAGAAAATGAAAAAGAAAATTAATGGGGTCATTTTTTTTTTGATTATACTCTGTTTTGGCTTTTGCGGGTCGATATCAGCTGAGGTTATCGACAGGATTGTTGCCATTGTGAATAATGATATTGTCACCTGGGTTCAATTAAGTAAAGAAACTGAACCATATATGAAAAATATGGAGTCTTCCGGGTATTCAGATGAAAAGAAAAAAGAGGCAATAAAACAAATCAATAATAAGATACTCATGGCACTGATCGATAGATCATTAACCCAGCAGGAAGCCCAAAAGTATCAAATCAATGTATCAGAGATTGAGGTCGATAATGCCCTGGAAAATGTAAAAAAAGCAAGATCTCTGAGCCAGGAAGAATTTGAGAATGCTTTAAATAAAGAGGGGCTAATTTTAAAGGAATACCGCGAAAATATCCAAAAACAGATATTACAATCCAAGTTGATTAACCATGCCGTAAAATCAAAAGTGATTATCACGGAATCTGATATAAAAAATTATTATGACGTTAATGCTGAAAAATATTCAGGTAAAAAAAAGTATCACTTAAGAAATATCCTTATGGGCAATGAGGATGGGATCAAAGAAATCAGAAAGGAACTGGATGCAAAAAAGGATTTTTCAATCCTTGCAAAAAAACATTCACTATCACCTAATGCATCCGAAGGAGGGGATCTTGGACTGTTTGATATCCAAAATTTTGCTGAAAATATTAAAGAGATTATATCTGGGTTAAATATTGGAGATTATTCAAACGTCATTTCAACCTCCCAGGGGTTCCAAATTTTTTATGTAGAAGATATTGTTCTGGATGGTAACAAAACCTTACAGCAGGCACACGATGAAATTCACGAAATTTTATACAATGAACAGGCCGAGAAAAAATTTAAAACCTGGCTTGAATCATTAAAGAAAAATGCGCACATAAAAATCATGCTTTAAATTGGCTTTTGCCTTTTTAAACAAAGGAAGACCATGCACAATGAAAAGATAAAACTTTTGACTGCCAGTTTAAAAAGACTGCTGCGACGTGGGGCAACCAGACAATTGGTTAATATCATTAAAAAAACCCATATGGCAGATCTTTCCATTGCCTTTAAAGAATTGTCTGTTGATAACCGGAAAAAGCTGTTCGAGCTTATGGATGATCCGGAAGAAATCGGCGTTTTCTTTTCAACCCTTGACGAGACTCTTTTTCTGGAGTTTATAAAAAATATAGAATTTACTAAGCTTGTGGATATATTTGATCAAATGCCCTCTGATGATGCAGCCTGCCTTTTGAATCTTCTGGATGAAGAGCTTTCAGATCAAATCCTTTCAAAAATGACGAAAGAGGGATCCGCTAATATTGAGCAGCTGATGAGCTATGATGAAGATACAGCAGGAAGCATCATGGTTACAGATTTTATCGCATTGGAAGAGGATGTGGTCGCAAAACAGGTTATTGAAGCATTACAGAACAAGTATCTGGATGTTGAAATGCCATTTTATATCTATGTTGTTGATGCATATGGAAAACTTGTCGGGGTCAGTTCATTAAGGCAGCTTGTGGTTGTCCATCCGGAAAAACCTTTAAAAGAATTTATGGCACAGGATCTTGTCACTGTAAAACCCTATACAGACAGGGAGGAAGTGGCAAGGCTGGTGTCAAGGTATGATTTTCTGGCAGTTCCTGTTGTGGATGATGATAACAGGATCGTGGGGATTGTAACGGTTGATGATGTTATTGATATCCTCCATGAAGCTGCAACGGAAGATATGTTAAAAATGGCCGGAGTGGGTGAAGAATACATTGAAACCCAGACTATATTGAGAGGTACCCGGATTCGTCTGCCCTGGTTGTTTGCAAGTTTTTTAGGGGGGGTAGCTGCTTTTTTTATCATCGGCGGATTTGAGGAAGACCTTGCAAAATTTACAACCCTGGCTGCATTTATTCCTGTTATTATGGGAATGGGGGGGAATATCGGTACCCAGAGTTCAACCATTGTTGTCCGGGGTATTGCCACAGGAAGAATTAATATCCAGGATTTTTCCAAAGTAGTTTCAAAAGAACTGGCTGTAGGAGTTATCCTGGGTGTCATATATGGTATTTTTATTGGAATTATCGCAAAATTCGTTTTTGCTGCAGAACCATTTTCCGTGCCATTGGCATTTGCTGTGGGGCTTGCCATCATAACATCCATGTCTATTGCAGCGCTTGTGGGTTCCATGGTCCCGCTTATTCTTGAGAGACTCAATATTGATCCTGCCGTTGCAACAGGACCCTTTGTCACAACTTCCATTGATATTGTGAGTGTGTATTGTTATTTCATGATAGCAACGCAGCTTTTGGATCTATAGGGTGGTTTTTTATGCCTGGATTTGTTACGGATGCCATATTGCTCAGAAAAATTGAATATGGTGACCATGATTTCATAATCAGCTTTTTAACAGAATCCAAAGGGAAAATATCCGTGATTGCCAAAAATGCGAAAAAGAGCATTAAACGATTTTCCGGTGCTTTGGACCTTTTTTCTGTCAATCATATCCAGTGCACATTCCCCAAAAAAAAGAAAGATGGCATGACTATATTGTCCCAGGCAGATCTTGAAAATGGTTTTGCAAATATTCGGTATGATGTATTTAAAACAGCCTATGCAAGTTATTGGGCAGAGGTTATGCATTTCTGGCTGGAGGAAAACAAACAACAGTCGAGCTTATATAATCTGCTCCTGTTTTCCCTTGATGCATTAAATAAAGGAGTTGTGTCCAAAGAAGTGCTCAGTCTTTTTTTCCAGATCCGGTTTATGACTATCTCTGGATTTTTTCCCAATATTGAAAACTGTGATAAATGTAAAACACCTCTTGATAATTTAGAACAAAAAAAAGTCTGGTTTGACTTTGCCGAAGGGCGAATCATTTGTCAAAATTGCATTAAAAAAAGATCAAATTATGGGCTGAGGGTTTCAAAAGGTACCTTAAAGCAGATTCACTGGATAAACACCAGCGATATCAGCAGGGCCGACAGAATAAAATTTTCAGGCATTGCCATAAAAGAAGGAGAAATGCTTGTGGAAGCCTTTCTTCCCTTTTATATCGGAAGGGATTTTAAAAGCCTGCAATTTCTTAACAGGTTGAGACAGGAAAAATGAATTTTAAAAAAATACTTGAAAAAAATTATATTAAGATATCTGTTCCCTGCAGGGTTGATCTCGGCGGCACTCTGGATATCAGCACATTTTATCTGCCCTTGCATTACCTGTCACCATCAAGCTTTAACATTGCCCTTGATTTAAGGACAAAGGTCACTCTTTTGCCCTGGGAAGAAGGGTATGTCAAGGTCTCGTCCAAGGGCTTTGAGAGCGCTGTCTTTAAAAAAGATGAGGCACCGTTTAATCATCCCATGGGGCTTATGTTTGCCCTGGCAAACTATTTTGATGCCCATGGTGTTCATATCAAAATTGAATCTTCCTCGCCACCCAGGAGTGCTTTGGGAGGATCTTCTTCTGCGGCAGTGGCCATTATATCAGCATTTTATAAGGCGCTTGGTAAGGAAATAAATCCCGAACAGATCGCCTGGCTTGCCCATTATATTGAGTCCAGTGTGGCAGGGGTTCCCTGTGGTATGCAGGATCAGCTTGCATCGGCTTTTGGCGGGGTAAATCAATGGATCTGGAAAATGGGAGAAAAATATCCTGAGTTTGAACGGATACCTGTCTTTGAAAATGAAGTCGAAATAAAGGCCTTTAACTCCAATATTCTCATTGCTTATTGCGGAATTCCTCATGTATCAAAAGATATCAATAAACAATGGGTTGAGTCCTTTGTCAGGGGTGAAACAAGATTAGTATTTAAAAAAATTGTAGATTTAACAAAAGAATTTTCAAAAGCAGTAAAGAGCAAGAATTTCAGGCAGGCAGCAAAGCTTATGAATCAGGAAACAAAATTAAGGCTTGAAATGACCCCGGATGTGCTTGACAAGGCAGGCAAAAAAATGTTTGAAAAGGCAATAAATTGTGGCTGTGGTGCAAGATTCACCGGCGCTGGCGGGGGAGGGTGTCTTTGGGCAATCGGAGAAACCTTGGATATCAAAAATTTAAAATTTTTCTGGCAGGAAATACTGACTTTAGTTGAGACTGCAAAAATTCTGGATACAAAAATTGAGACTAATGGTATTATAATATGTTAATACTCATGTTTAATGGTAACTATTCAGCTCTTATGCTTGAAACCGCCCTATCCGATGGATATTTTTGTTCGATGCTAAACGCTTAACCTCCTGCAAATATCCATCAGACAGGGCTATGAGATAATTTCTTTTAACGGGCTGAACAGTTACGTTTAATGGTGAATGGTGAATGGTGAATGGTGAATGGTGAATTGTGAATTGTGAGTTGTACTGCTCAAAACTCATATCACAATGCTTTCGTATAAATTTTTTATTGAAAAAGTGGAGTAAAATGAATTTTCAAGATGTAATCTTAAATTTAAATAATTTCTGGGCTCAAAAAGGTTGTGTCCTCATACAATCCTATGACATGGAAGTGGGTGCGGGAACATTTCATCCAGCCACACTTTTAAAGGCGCTTGGGCCTGAACCATGGAAGGTTGCCTATGTACAGCCCTCAAGACGTCCCACAGACGGCCGCTATGGCGAAAACCCGAACCGGCTTCAGCATTATTACCAGTATCAGGTGCTTTTAAAACCGTCTCCAAGCAATGTTCAGCAATTATATCTGGATTCCATGAAAGCCCTGGGGGTTGATCCCCTTGAACATGATATCCGGTTTGTTGAAGATGACTGGGAATCTCCAACCCTTGGTGCTTCAGGTCTTGGATGGGAAGTCTGGCTGGATGGCATGGAGGTCACCCAGTTTACCTATTTTCAGGTAACGGGAAGTGTAGATGTAAACCCGGTGCCAGTAGAGCTGACATATGGCCTGGAAAGGATCTGCATGTACCTTCAGGGCGTGGATAATGTATTTGATCTCAAATGGAATGATGATGTGACTTACAAGGATGTATATCATATGCAGGAAGTGGAGCAGTCGACCTATAATTTTGAAATTGCCGATGTGGATATGTTGTTTGACCTGTTTAAAAAATATGAGACAGAAGCCCATAGAATCATAAAAAAAGGGCTTGTTATTCCCACCTATGAATATTGTTTGAAATGTTCCCACACCTTTAATCTTTTAGATGCCCGGGGTGCCATCAGCGTTACCCAGAGAACAGGTTATATAAAACGGATAAGGGATATTGCAAGGGCTGCTTCAAAAGCATACATTGAACAAAGAAAAGAAATGGGGCACCCATTACTGAAAAATGGAGGGATAAATTAAAATGAATACTCTTTTAATTGAAATTGGCACAGAAGAAATCCCGGCCGGTTATATTATCCCTGCTCTGGATGCCTTTAAAGAAAACATCCTTTTGGCTCTGGACAATTTTAGAATTGGCCATGGCAATGCCATGACATATGGAACTCCCCGACGTCTTGCATTGATGGTGGAAGATGTGGAAGATTATCAGAATGAAAAAACCTCAATCATTACAGGCCCTCCTGAAAGGGTAGGGTTTGATGGAAACGGCAACCCAACCATTGCCGCAGAAAAATTTGCCGATAAAGCAGGTATTTCACTTGATCAGATCACAGTTCAAGACACACCAAAGGGTCGCTATCTCACCGCCGTTGTCGGAGAAAAATGCCAGTCTTGTGTTTCCATTCTTGAAAGCATTCTTGCAAAACAGATTTTATCACTTCCTTTTCCCAAAAGCATGAGATGGGGAGATCTTGCCATTAGTTTTGCCCGGCCCATTATTTCTTTGGTTGGACTTTTGGGGGAGGAAAAGCTTGATTTTAATGTAGGCAATATTAAATCAGCTTCTTATATTTTCGGGCATCCTTTTATGCATCCGGGCAAATATAATGTTAAGTCGGCAGATATCTATGTTCAGGTGGTTGAAGCTGCCGGTGTTATCCCGGATATTAAGAAAAGAAAGGATGTTCTGACAAAAGCCATACAAGCCTGTGCAAAAGAGCATGGTGCCCGGATTCTTGAAGATGATGAATTGATCAATATTGTGACAAACCTTGTGGAATCTCCATTTCCTGTTGTGGGCACCTTTGATGATGAATTTCTTGAAGTGCCGGACGAGGTTTTGATCACAGCCATGAGAGAACATCAGAAATATTTTGCTCTGACAGATGAAAATAATCATCTAAAACCTTTGTTTATAGCAGTTAACAACACAAGGGCAAAAGATATGCGGCTTGTGACACGTGGACATGAAAAAGTGTTACGTGCAAGACTTTCCGATGCAAAATTTTTCTTTGAAGTGGATTGCAAGTCCTCCCTGGATGAATTTACCCAAAAACTTAAAGATGTAACCTTTCAGGAGAAACTGGGATCAGTCTACGATAAAACCCTGCGTATTAAAAATTTTGTTGAATATCTTGCCGGAGAATCATCCTACAATGATAAAGAAACCTTGACAAATGATGTTGCAAGGGCTGCACAAATCTGCAAGGCTGACCTTGTCAGTCAGGTGGTCATTGAATTTACAAAACTTCAGGGAGTTATCGGAAGGGTCTATGCTTTGAAAGCGGGTGAAAAAAAGGATATAGCCCTTGCAATTGAGCAGCACTACAGGCCGGTATATTCCGGTGGCCAATTGCCTGCAAATCCTGTGGCCTGTCTTTTGGCAATAGCCGACAAGCTGGATACCATTTGCGGCTGCTTTTCAGTTGACTTGATTCCTACTGGCGGAGCAGATCCCTATGCACTGCGGCGGCAGGGGATCGGTATTCTGCTGATTATGATGGAAGAAAATATGGAAGTCTCTTTAACCGCCATGATTGATAAAGGGATAGAGGCTTATAATGACATGGAAGGCAGCAGACAAAAAACAGCGGTAAAAATAAAAGAGTTTCTTCAAAACAGAATGGTCAATATCCTGACGGACAAGGGATTCTCAAAAGAAGCGGTTAATTCTGCACTCTGGGCATCCTTTGACAATGTTCCTGATGTTGTTTTAAGGGTTAAGGCCATGGATTTTTTAAGAAAAGAACCGGATTTTGAACCCCTTTCCATTACTTTTAAACGGGTTGAAAATATTCTTAAAAAAACAAAGGATTCAGAAGGCTTGACGATCGTGGATGAACGTCTTTTTGAAGATCCGTCGGAAACAAGATTGTTCACTGCTGTCAGGCAAGTGGGCCTTTTAGTGGATGATTTGATTCAAAAAGGCGATTATGACACCGCTTTATCGCATATTGCCGGTTTAAGGCCGATTGTGGATACTTTTTTTGATGATGTCATGGTTATGGCAGAAGATATAAAATTAAGACAGAACAGGCTTGCTTTGTTATCCTCTGTGTCGGCATTGTTTAAAAATATTGCAGATTTTTCTATGATTTAAAATTATAAAGTTTAGGAGAAAAAAGTTATGGCAGGATATGATCCTGAAAAGGATAAAAAAATAAAAGAGTGGAAAAATGAGGAAACCGGGCTTATTATTTCAATTCATCAATATGGAGAAGGTGAACCAAAAGTCCAGTTAGGTCCCAGGATTCTTAAAAAAAAAGATGGAACAGACAGGGCACCTTCAAAGGCCGGCAGGCTATCCATTGAAGACATTATGTGGCTATATGATATTATTGATGAGGTAAAGGATGACTTATCCGACATGGTCGGACCTGGATAATGAATCCATAGTCCCTGTCCTGGGAGCACACAAAGGATTCAATATCGGCCCTGTGGCTGTAATGGTCAGTTGCGAACCTGATCTTAAACTCATAAAATCAAATATTGTAAAACCACGGGTTTTTCCTTTTTTTACAAGCATCCTTGTGACCCATGAGGAGTGTAATCAGGGTGTTTGTATTGCCGGACCCTTTATTGGTGCTCCCTATGCTGCCATGCTTCTGGAGTCGTTAATTGCAAAAGGAGTTGATAAAATTATTATTCTGGGGTGGTGCGGGGCTGTGACTGATCAATTAAACGTTGGAGATATTATTCTTCCTGGCAATGCCATCGTGGATGAAGGAACCTCTGTAAATTACAGGATTCTTGATAAAAAAATTCCTGTTTCAGTACCTGACTCGAATTTAACAAATCAATTGTCAGATCACTTGACATCCTGCGGGATTGGTTTTCAAAAAACAACAGTCTGGACAACGGATGCCATTTACAGGGAGACAAAAAAAAAGGTCGCTTATTTCAGAGACCTTGGCGCCCATGCCGTTGAAATGGAATGTTCAGCTCTTTTTTCCGTTGCTCAATATAGAAAGGTCAGCATTGCAGGAGTCCTTGTTGTGTCTGACAGTTTGGCATCAAAAGACTGGGATCCCGGATTCAGGACAAAAAGATTTAAACTGGCCAGAAAGGCTGCCTGTGAGGCAGTTATGACCTTTGCCCAAGAAATGTGTGAGAATGAATGATGCAATAAGAAAAGAAGCCCGAAGGCTTCAAAAAGAATTGACAGAGCACAGCTATCAATATCATGTCCTGGATGATCCTTTAATTTCAGACTCTGAATATGATGATATGCTGAAAAAGCTTATTGAAATTGAAGAAAATTTCCCTGAGTTTTCCAGTCCTGATTCGCCGACAAAAAGAGTGGGGGCTCCTCCTTTAACTGGTTTTCAGCAAGCCTTGCACTCAATTCCCATGTTAAGTCTTGATAATGCCTTCAAGGATGAGGATGTACTGGATTTTCACAAAAGAATCGTTAAAAATTTAAACAGGGAAGACATTTTATATACCATTGAACCCAAACTGGACGGCGTGGCCGTGGAATTAAAGTATGAAAACGGGATACTTGTGCAGGCCATCACCCGGGGAGACGCAATCACAGGTGAAGTGGTTACCCAGAATGTCAGGACCATCAGATCTGTCCCGCTAAAACTGCATGGGGATAAACGTAAAATGCCTTCCCTGCTTGAGGTCAGAGGGGAGGTGATCATCCGGCTGCCGGATTTTCTTCAATTGAACAAAATACGTCTTGAACAGGGTGAAACTATTTTTGCCAATCCAAGAAATGCAGCAGCAGGATCATTGCGGCAATTGGATTCGAAAATTACAGCCACACGCCCCCTTGATATATTTGTTTATGGGACAGGTTTGGTGGAAGGAATCTCTTTTCAAAGCCAGGCACAGATGCTTTTGGCCCTGAAAAAATTTGGATTTCCTGTCAATCCACACATATTGCCGGGTGTAACAATAGGCAGTGTTTTAAAGTTTTATAAAGAGCTTGAAGCATTAAGGGAAGACCTTGCCTATGAAATTGATGGCATGGTGATCAAGGTGGATGATATTTTTTTTCAGCGTCAATTGGGTGAAAAAATAAAAAGCCCGCGATGGGCCATTGCCTATAAATTTGCTGCCATGCAGAAAACCACCTTAATAAAGGACATTATCGTCCAGGTAGGCAGGACAGGTGTCATAACCCCTGTTGCCATACTGGAACCCGTTAATATCGGTGGTGCAATGGTTTCAAGGGCAACCCTGCACAATGAAGATGAAATCAAAAGAAAAGATATCCGCATTGGTGACATAGCTCTGGTAATGAGGGCAGGGGATGTCATACCCAAAGTGGTGAAAATCATTGAATCCAGAAGAAAGGGAGATGAAGTCCCCTTTGAAATGCCGGGTCATTGTCCTGTTTGCCACAGCAAAATTGAAAAAATTAAACTGGATAAATCCAATATTAACAAGTGCGTCAATACATCCTGTCAAGCCCAGTTAAAGCAAAGGATCAGGCATTTTGTTTCCAAGAAAGCCTTTGATATAGATGGACTTGGAAACAAGATTGTTGATCAATTGGTGGATGAAGGGATGCTTTTATCCTTTGCAGATGTTTTTTCTCTTGAAAAAGAAAAACTTGCCCTTCTTGACCGCTTGGCGCAAAAATCGGCATTCAACCTGATTCAGGCCATAGAGAAATCAAAAATTATCTCTTTGAGACGATTTGTTTATGCATTGGGCATTGATCATACAGGAGAAAATGCTGCTAAATTGATTTCAGAACAATTTTCAAATCTTTCAGACATTATGGAAACATCAGAAGAAAGGTTGATTCAGATTAATGGAATAGGCCCTGAAACAGCATCATCCGTCTGTCGGTTTTTTTCTAATTTTGAAAACCAGATGAATATCAAAAATATTATTGCCCAGGGTGTTATTCTTACAAATGATCAACCAATTATTATTGAATCCTTTGAGAACATATTTAACAATAAAAGAATTGTGCTCACTGGCACACTGCAATCCATGACGCGCAGTGAGGCTAAAAAAATACTTGAAAACCTTGGCGCGGATATCACATCAAGTATCAGTTCTAAAACCGATTTTCTCATTGCAGGGGAACAAGCAGGATCCAAGCTTGAGAAAGCTGAAAAAGCAGGTGTTCAGATACTGGATGAAACCCGGTTTACAGCTATGCTTAAAGATTATCTATAAATGCAGGGGTCGTCTCTTGTTATCAATTTCAATGGTTGTTTTTGAATAGGTCAGTTTGTTGATGATCTTGCCGTTCTGAAAATGAATAATATCAACGCCTTTTCTGATTTCAGTTTTATCTTCAAAACCTGTTTCTGTTGAGGGCCATTCAAGAACCCAGCGATAGAGAACTTTCTGGTACTGTTCATCAATAAAGGTTTCTTCTTCCAGAAACCTGAAGTCACCATGATTTTTAAACCAGGGTTCCCAGGCCTTTCTAAGAGATTTTTTCCCTTTTATATAGGCGCCTGTCCAGTTCTCAAAAAAAATATCCTCATGGAAAAGCGATAAAACCTTATCCAGGTCATACTTTTCCCAGGCAAGGTTCCAATCTTTTAACAATAATTTGATTTCTTTGCGTGA
>JACNHV010000260.1 GCA_014383445.1 Candidatus Desulfobacula maris
GGCAAAAAAGGCTTCCACAACCTCTGGGTCAAAATGGCTGCCTTTGCCCTCCTGGATGATGGCAAAGGATTTTTCCAGGGAAAAAGGTTCTTTGTAAGGTCGTTTGGACATGAGCGCATCAAACACATCGGCAATGGCTGTGATCCGTCCTGCCAGGGGAATGTCTGTTCCCTTAAGACCCCGGGGATAACCTGAGCCATCCCATTTTTCATGGTGGGTCAGGGCAATCACTTCAGCCCGTTTGATATATTCAGAATCAGAGCCGCCCAGAATTTTTCCACCTATGCTCGTATGCTGTTTCATGGTTTTCCATTCACCTGGATCCAGTTTGCCTGGTTTCAAAAGAACCTTGTCAGGAATGCCGATCTTTCCTGCATCGTGCATGGGCGCGGCATAGCGTATGTTTTCCACCTCATCTTTGCCCAGCCCCATCTGATGGGCAACGGCAGCAGAATAGCTGCACATCCGTTTGATATGGGCCCCCGTATCCTCGTCTTTATATTCAGACGCCCGGGACAGGCGGTAAATGGTATCCAGGGACGCTGTTTTAATTGCTTCAAAGGCCTGTCTTAATTCTTCCGTCCTTTTTGCAACGGCTGTTTCAAGCTCTTTCTGATAATTGCGCATGTGATCATGATACGCCTTTACCTGCAGCGAGGAACTGACCCGGGCCTTTAATTCAGACGCGTCCACTGGCTTGCTTAAAAAATCATCTGCCCCGGCCTCAAGTGATTTGATCCGGCTTTCAACATCCTGCAGCATTGTCACCATGACAACCGGTATAATCCTGGTTTTCTCATCTGCTTTCAATTTTTTGGCAACCTCAAAGCCATTTAATCCCGGCATCATGATATCAAGGAGTATGACATCAGGCGGTGTATCATTGACTTTCTGGAGTGCCGCATGTCCGTCAGATGCAAAGATGACCTCATACCCTAAGGGGACCAGCAATGCTTCCATTAATCGGCGGTTCCGGTCTTCATCATCCACCACAAGAATCAGTGATTTTTTTTCCATCCTATTCTCCCAAAGTTTTCCTAACCTTTTCCAGAAGTTCTGAAATGTCATAGGGTTTTGATATGTAATCGTCACACCCGGCCTGGATAAATCTTTCCCTGTCCCCGCCCATGGCAAAGGCGGTCACGGCACAAATGGGTATGTGTCGGATTGCAGGATCGGCCTTGATGACCTTCGTGGCTTCCAGACCATTCATGATGGGCATTTGAATGTCCATGAGAATCAGATCTGGTTTTTCCTGTTTTGCAAGCTCAACGGCCTTTTCCCCGTCACAGGCCTCGATAGTGCCGTACCCGGATGCATTGAGGAGATCACGCAGCAGCTTTACGTTTTTTGGGTCATCTTCTGCAATGAGAATATGTTTTTTCGCAACAGGTTCCCTGGCGGGTATCCAGCTGTACAGCTCTTTTTCTGTTACCTTTGCATCAATGCCGCAGGGCAGGTTTTTCAAAAAATCAATGCACAAGGGGATCATCTGCCTGGATATGATAGAACCATGCTGGGGAAGGATCATCTCTATATCCAGTCTGGCAATGGTTTCCATAACGGCATTCAGATGCCGTGTGCTGGCCATGTAGCCTGCATGAAAAGTCTGCATCTGCTTTTCGTATCTCTCTTTGGCAAAAAGAGACCAGTCAGAACTGATGGCGCCAAAAAGATCTGATGAAAACAGGATTTTTTCCTGTTCATCATAGGTTACAATGGCTGCTGGAAAATGGCAGAAGGGGGTTAACAGAAACCGGAGCACCCGGCCGCTTTTCAACCTGAGGGTGTAGGCATTTTTATCCACCAGAAAAAATTCACTCTTGATGCCATAATACCGAATCAGGATACTGGTCATGGAGTGGGTAATGATCTTTAATTTTCCATGATCAATGACCTGTTCCAGAAGAGGCAGGCAGGCGCAGATATCCGGGTCCTGATGATGGAGAACCACATGGCTGATCTGATCCGGCTTGACAATGGCAAAGACTTTTTCAGCCACCATGGAATAATCAGGCACGCCTCCCGGATCAAAAAGGATGGCTTCCTGACCATCAACCAGAAGGTAGGGGTTGCAGTGAAACAGCTCCTCTGGATCATGAAAACCCACCCAGTAAATTCCCTGGGCTACCTCCACAGGTTTTGAATAATTGTGAGAATGGTTCTTATCCATTAGACCTTCCTTACCCAATAAACAGACTGCAAATGCATCTGGACAAATCAGTATTCAGCGGGAATAGAGTAAAAACCGTGGTCTGTCCCCTATTTCCACCTATTTCCCTGCTGGCAGCTGCACATAAAACCGGCTTCCTTTGCCCGGGCCTTCGCTTTCAACCCAGACACGGCCATTATGCAGCGCTGCAAACTCTTTTGTCAAAGAAAGGCCCAGTCCCGTGCCAGCCGTCTTGTCTGTTATTCCGCCCTTGACCTGTATAAAGGGTTCAAAGACCCGTGCCTGGTCTTCTGCGGCAATACCGATGCCTGTATCGCTTACACAGATCTCCACAAAGATTTCTTCATTGGTTCCAGGTTCCACAGCCTTGTTGTGTGCATCCACAAGCCGCGCACTGACCTCGATCTTTCCCCCGTCAGGTGTGAATTTTGCTGCATTGGAAAGAAAATTAAACAGGATCTGCTTGAGTTTTCTCTCATCTGCATCAATCTCCACCCCTTTTAGTGAGGCAGGAAGGTTCAGGTCCAGGGCAATACCATGAAGGTGCGCCTTTTCCTTGATCATGACCAGGGAGTTTTTCAATAAATTTTCCAGATTTACCCGGGAAAGCGCCAATTCCATTTTTCCTGCCTCAACCTTGGAAAGATCAAGGATGTCATTGATCAAGGACAAAAGATGACGTCCGCTTTCTAAAATATCAGCCACATATTCAGACTGTTTTTCCGAGAGCGTTCCAAAATAATGGGCCTGAAGTACCTGGGAAAACCCGATGATGGCGTTCAAAGGAGTGCGCAGTTCGTGGGACATGCTTGCCAGAAAATCGCTCTTGGCAAGGGTTGCCGCCTCAGCTTCCAATTTTGACGCTTCAAGATCGCGGGTTCTCATGGCCACTTTTTGTTCAAGGTCTTCACTATAATGTTTTAAAGACTCTTCTGCCTTTTTCCGCACAACAATGGCAGCAATGGTATTAGCCACCAGGATTAAAAATTTTTCTTCGCGGCTGTCATTTTGATGCCCTTCCTTGACATGAACATTGAGCACCCCCATTACCGTGTCCTGCACTATTATGGGAACACAATAATCACCATGGGCAGACATTCCTTCATACCGGATTTCATGATCCGCATCTACATGATTTGAAAATACTATTTTCCGGGTCTGCAAGACTTTGCCGCAATGGCATTTTCCTGCAGGGACTCTCCTGCAGGCTTTCAGGGCCTCCTTGGAAAAATTATTGTGGGCTTTTAAAACAAGAACATCAGGGTCATCTTCAACCAGGAAAATACCTCCTTTTTTCCCAAAGGCAAACCACGGGATGTTGAGGATTTTTTTGAGTATGGCTGATAAAATCTCTTCCAAGGGGATTTCTTCCAAAGAGGTGCGTAAGATATCACTCAACGCGCTCTGGATATTATAGTTCCGGTTAATCTCTGCCACGGCCAGTTTTCTGTCCTGGTCTGACCGGTATGCCTCAACAATGGATGCGCAGGAAGCAACTAAAGGCTCAAGATAATTCACCAGATCCTCATCATAACCTTCAGCGCGGTTGGCAATCCCAATTCCGCCTACCAGTTTTTCTCCTTTTGCCAATGGTATTCCTAAAAATGCATCAAGCCGGGGATGACCTTCTGGCAGGCCACCGCTTCTCGGATCATTGGCCGGGTCGTTGGCAATAACAGGCTGGCCGCTGGTTAATATGGCGCCATAAAGCGACTTGAGATTGCGGAATTCCATGCCTTCCGGGGCATGCAATTCATAATGGGTCTTTGATTTTTCATCCCAGGAAATATCAGATATGGCATGTACTTTTAAATAGGGGGCGCCTTGATCGTCAAAAAACACTTCACCCACAAAACCATACTGGCTGCCCGTTAGGGCAAGGATGTTGTGCAATACCCCGTCAAACATGATTTTGGGATCCGTGTCTGAGATGAACATGGATTGAGCTGCATTAAGGGCATCCAGCATTTTGTTGGCCCGGGCAAGCTCTTTTGTTCTTTCATAAACCCGCATCTCCAGGTCTTCATGAGCTTTTTGCAGCACGGCCTCACTATTCTTTTGTTCCGTAATATCCCTGAAAAAGGCAAAGAGCCGGCCGGCGTCAACAGGCAGGAAGGCAGTATTGACTTCAATATCAATGAGATTGCCTTTCTTGCTTCTATGCTGGGTTTCAAAGCGGTCATAACCCGTTTCCATAATCGTCTGGATATGCCGGGCAGTATCCTCTGCCGTCTCACATGCCTCGATATCAGATATCGACATATTGACCAGCTCATTGCGCGAGTAACCAATTAAGGCGCAGTATGCATCATTGATCTCCATAAAACATCCATGAATATCTGTTATGCAGAACCCGTCTATGGAGGTCTGAAGAATTGTTCTATATTGTTCCTCAGCCTGCTTGCGCTCGGTGATATCCTGGGTAATCCCTATTCCCTGGATACACTCATCGTTTTGATTAAACTCGAGTTCAGCCTTTTCCCTTACCCATTTCATTTTTCCATCAACCAACAACCGGTGTTCAATATCATAGGGCTTCTTTTTTAGAGATTCAATCCATTTCGTATGAACATATTCTCTATCATCAGGATAGACACAATTTATAAACGTATCATATGTGAGTTCTGTACCCGTTGGCAGTCCAAAGATTTTGTAGACTTGATCGGTCCAGAGCAGCTTGTTTTTCTTTACATCCAGTTCCCAGGCGCCAATTTTTCCGATTTCCTGCGCTTTCTGGAGAAAAGACTGGTTCCTTATTAAATCTTTCTCGATCATTTTGCGGATTTCGATTTCTTTGTTAAGCGATTTATTGAGTGCAAGCTGGACTTGAGAATTTTCCTGAATTTTTTTTAAAACCGGACTTGTAATGCGCCCAAACAATACGATTCCCGTTATTATCGCTAAAACAGATACAAATATTGTGAATAATCCAGCTTTGATAAATGGAGATCGTATTTCTGACAAATCAATCTTGGCAACGATTCCTAAATTTAACACCTCAACCGGTTCAAAAGCTGCCAGCACTTTTTCGCCGCTGTAATCCAGACCAATAATAGTTCCAGATTTTCCTGACAAAGCCAAACGCATGGGTTCTGCCAAACTCGAATTCCAAGGCACGGGGTTTGGCTGGTCAAAATCAAAACGGCGATGGTTTAATATAAAAACAATATAATCCCCTTCCTTCCTGGAAAGTGTAAACTCCCCTGTTTTTCCAAATCCTTTGTAATGTTTATGGGCGTCAATAATCTGAGATATTGTTGCTGCTGCTGATCCCTCTGGATGAATTCCCGGATAGGTCTTTTCATGGGCAGCATCAAACCGGGCCACTGCTTCAATCAGTTTGGCCTGAGTTTGAGCGATTTCGACAAGGCGTGTCTTTTGCTGATCAATAGCCGTGTTGTAAAGTAAAAATATGGTCGATCCCGTCACCAGTAAGGCTATTGCACCCATTATTACAACCAGTAGGAATGTCCAATTTTGATTTTTCATTCACCTCCTCCAAAAGACACAAAAAGTTCAAGCGGATAATATTTTTAATTATAAAAGATACTGATCACGACTGAATTAACTCCAAAACATAGAAATTATGACGATCAGAATGTGAAATCAGAAAGTAAGATAAATACAATTCAGTCAGAGAATTCCAACATACAATATGTTGTGAATTAAAACAAATAAATTTTAATAAGAATATTCCATTATATAGCCGAAAGCAAAATCAACTGGCAACATAATTGGAGATTAAGCACCTCCTCTTATTAAAATTCTTATACCGTCCGAAAATCAGCCAACATTAAATCAGTACCTGCTTTTCCATAAGTTTGACTTTGTCAAAGATCATTAATTCTTTATAATCCTTTAGCAAGTTAAAATTGGCTTGTCAATATAGGTAAAAACCCCTATTTTTATTAAAAATATTACCGGATACAACAGTTGGTTTGCAAAATTTTCATTCAATTATATAGCAAACTGAAAAATCAAAAAACCCAAGACCCCAGGATATTTTATTGGAGATTGAACTAAACCGCTACGCGGTGGCCCACCTCAACATTTCAACCATCTCCAACACCTTTAACCAAATCAAATTTTTTCTTTAAATCTCGCATGACATCATAAATTCAGATATCTCCTCTGCAGGTATTTTATTAATCCATAAAAGAGGAGAACAAACATGACACAGTTAAGACAAAAAATGATCAATGACATGAAACTTCGTAGATTTGCCCTGGGCACCCAAAAGCTTTATGTCTATGCTGTTGAAGACCTTGCAAAATATTATAACCGATCTCCTGACCTCATCAGTGAAGAAGAGGCTCATGTCTATTTGCTTTATCTTCAGGAAGAAAAAAAGCTTGAATGGGGTAGCTGTAATTCCATGGCAGCTGGATTGAATTTTTTTTATAAAACCACCTTGAAAGAAAAAAATATCAAGTTCTCAATCCCCAAAAGAAAGCATACAAGAAAACTTCCTACCATATTCAGTCGGCCTGATTTAAAAAAACTTTTTGCAGCAGCAGATACCTTAAGAAATCGGATGATACTCACCACCGCTTATTCTGCCGGGCTGCGTGTCAGTGAAGTAATATCACTAAAGCCTGAACATATTGAATCGGGTCGTAAACTGATCAGAGTTGAGCAGGGTAAAGGCAACAAAGACCGATATACCCTTCTGTCCGACAAACTGCTAAAAGATTTAAGGGTGTATTGGAAACGCTATCACCCAAAAGAATATCTGTTTTACCCTACAGGCAATCCTCACAAGCCCTTAACCAAAAATATGGCATGGAAAATATTTGATAAAGCAAAAAAAAGGGCCGGTCTTAAACTTGGCAAAGGCATCCATTCACTGAGACATTCCTTTGCAACCCACCTCCTTGAAGACGGAGTTGATTTGTATTCAATAAAAACCTTTCTGGGGCATAACTCAATTTCAACTACCATGATTTATTTACGTCTTACTGCAAATGGAATCAAAAAGATAAAAAGCCCTTTTGACAGATATAATAAATCATCTATTGTGGAGGTGCCGGATGGTAAAGATAGCTAATTCAATCAGTGATAAAAATACGCCCGAGATGGCAGATATTTTTTGCAAATATGGCAAAGCATACATTGAATCGCATCCTATGCCCCTGGAACATTACAAAATCATGAATGCTATAGTAGTTTGTCGGACTGCAGCTTTAGGAGGGCATGTTGAGGTCTGTGATTCTTGTGGGAAAACACAAAATTCTTACAATTCCTGCCGTAATCGTCATTGCCCTAAATGCCAGGCGCTTACTAAAGCAAGATGGCTTGAAGCAAGGCAGGCAGAACTCCTTTGTGTTCCATATTTCCACAATGTGTTTACTCTGCCTCATGAGCTTAATTTGGTCATTCTTTGCAACAAAAAGATTATGCTGGACATCCTGTTTAGGGCTGTATCAGCAACATTAAAAGAATTTGCTGAAAACCCAAAATCCAGATACAAGGAGGGCGGTAAAATAGGATTTACTTCAATCCTTCACACCTGGGATCAAAAACTTCGGGACCATTTCCATCTTCACTGTGTGATACCAGCAGGATACCTTTCTCATGATGGTGAACGATGGATACATTCTAAAAAGAAATTTTTATTCCCGGTCAAAGCCTTATCAAAGGTTTTCCGAGGTAAATTCATCGAGCAGATGGAACTATCATTTAATGACCTGATTTTTCCTGGCAAAATTGCTGACATTGGAACTGATGCAGGCTTCAGGAAATTGAAAAAGCAATTATTCTCAAAAGAATGGGTTGTCTATTCAAAGCAGCCCTTTGGTGGCCCCAAGCAGGTGTTGGAATATTTAGGACGATATACACACCGGGTTGCCATCTCAAATAATCGGATTTTGGATATTGGAAACAACACAATTGCATTTTCTTATCGAGATCGTAAAAATGATAATGAAAAAAAATCCATGGCCCTCAAAGCCAATGAATTTATCCGGCGTTTTCTTCTCCACGCTTTGCCTAAAAAGTTTATGCGAATTCGTCATTGTGGATTTCTGGCAAACCGTTGCAAAAAAGGAAATTTGTTAAAATGCCGAAAGATTCTGGGGCAAGACACCATACCTGATAATTTATCAAACAAATCGGCAAAGGACCTCATTTTGGATTTGACTGGCCTGGATATTTCCACATGTCCGATCTGCAAAACAGGAAAGCTGAATAAAATGCTTAAAATCCCAGAACAAACTGGTTCAGGTTTTTTTGAACGATTGAATTTAACTTCCCTTAAAGACACATCATAGCTCTGTTGTATTTGGGAGTTGATAAATTTCTTTATGTGTTATCATCGCAACTGGATAACTGCGCCTGCAGTAGACAATGGCGTTCAAAAAAGAAGTCAATGATTACAAAATCAGTCATCAATATTAAAAAAATGGAAAAATATCAATGTGATTGATCATGAAAAACATTTTTATAAAACAAAATTATACAGCATCCACAAATCCAAGCATTACAATCCCCATAGAGGCGCGTCTCGCTATTGGGACAGATCTTCTTTAGGTTTAGTTCAATAAATTTAATCTTTCATCTCTTAAACATCAGGCAATTTTTACTTTTATTTCATATGCTCGAAAGACTCTTATGATCAAGGCTTTGGCTATAGATGAAAGATAAAATTCTATACAGTAACCGGAATTTGTCCAAACCTCCAGAAAATAATTTTCAAAACCTATTGAAATCAAGTTGCTATATTATATCGTTGAATATTGAAGAATGGCTTTTGATAAAATTATTGGTTCATATAGTATAACTTGGTATTCAGTTTTTAATCCTTTCCTACCACAAAATATAGTATCCAGGCATAATTTAAAAATCAAAAGAGTGCTAATGCTATTCTGCAATTTTTGAAATGCTGCAAGAACAATGAATGAAGTCATTATTTTTTTTGCTTTTCTTCTTTTAGCATTTCAATATACCAATCTTCATTTCCATAAAGCTTTTCGGAGCATCCAGGACAAATACTATGGCTGAACTGTGCATCTGAATTTTTTTGAATATATGATTCTAAAATATTCCAATATCCTTGGTCGTCACGAATTTTTTTACAAGAGGAACAAATCGGGATTAAACCACGTAAAGTTTTTATGTTTTCAAGTGCCTTTTGAAGCTTTTCAACCAACTCTTCGCGGTCTTTTTCTCTTAATTTGAGTTCTGTAATGTCGGATATAACCCCGAACCCTCCAAGGTATTTTCCGTTAGGGTCATACGAAGGGTTCGGTGAGCATAATACGAAAATTTTACTACCATCTGAACGTACCATTTCAACTTCGTAGGAACTGCTTTTGCCTTGATGACGAAGGGAAATTTGTTTTTCTACTTCTCCAAGATATTTTTCATCTATAAAATCTTGGAATAATTTTCCGATTAGTTGGTCATGGCTATAGCCTAACATAGTTGTGAATCGATCATTGATAAACAGCATATGCCAATCTGAATCAACCTCCACTAACCCTTCCTGCATGGTTGAAATCAGTTTGCGGTATCGTTTTTCACTTTTTTCTAATGCCTGGTAGGTGTTTTCGATTTCAGCGGTTCGTTCTTTGACCAGATCTTCAAGATGCTCGCTATAAGATTTCAATTTTTCTTCCAGATGTTTTCGTTCAGTGATATTGTAAACGATGCCGTCAACACCTGCAAAATACCCATCTGGTTTGAAAAAAGATGTTTTATGATCACTCACCCACTGAGTACTCCCATCTTTTGCTAAAATTCGATACTCTTGGGTTATAGATAACTCTTTTTCCATAATCTTTGCCGCTTCTGTAAAAATCTGCTGTTTGTCATCAGGATGGATGAGGTTTGTCCAGTTTATTTTTTGATTATCAATTTCGTTAAGCAGATAGCCACAAATCATCTCACTGTTCACAATGATTTCCGTCGTCCAGTCAGATTTTCCCCTATAAACCATACCAGGGATATTGTTAAAGATATCACGATATTTTTTTTCTGAATTTTTTAAAGCAGCAACCGTCTGTTTCGTTTTGCCACAGAAAAGGCCAACGATAGCACCTAAAAATGTAAAGGATAGACTCCATACCATCATTTTTGTAGAAAACATCATTTTCACTTCTAAGAAAATAATATCTAACAGGGAGTGGCCATGAATCACTATTGGTTCATTCATAATGTGATTAATAATCATGATAAAGGGATGAAAAATAAAAAAACCTACGAAAGCCCCTAAAAGAATCCATTTCCCCATAAATTTAATCTCCCTAAAAACAATATTTATTTTCCCCCAAATACTATTCAATAATATATTTTACTTTAATCGATTGTTGTTAGAGATAATCACCTCAGTCCTTAAAACGCAAGAATAAATTACCAAGCGCTTCTTTCACCAGTATGGGTTTTTCAAAACTTACCATGGCACAAGATACAGTATAGACGAATTTTTTAGTCTCGGGTCAAAAATTAAACTTTATGAGGAAAATAAAAATCAAATGAATCAAAATCCCATTCAACTTGATTGGAGTTATGTTGCGAGTGGTTTTAACCCTCTAAAATAATGACAAAATTTGATTTATTGATTGTAAATCCATATTGATAACAAATTCAATCAGTTAGAGCACATTTTAAAAATTCTTAAAAAAACTGGTAACATAATATTTTGCCTCTTTGCATACCTCACTGTGTCTGGCACAGGCAGTTCCAATGGTTAAAGACTGTCAAGCCAGGTAAGCGTTTCCATATTGTTTTCCCAATCTATTAGCTCATCTATTTTATTATCATGGGTTATTTTCGACTGTGTGTATTCAATAAATCTTTTTTGGATATCGCGTTTCCTCGACAGATCTATGTGTAGATAAGCCACGGTGGAGTCTACGCTTTTGTGCCCAAGGCGATTTTTTATATCAGACACAGGGTCACCTGAGATCCGCATATTCACGGCGCAAGAATGCCTGAAGCAATGGGCGGGACTCATTCCTATGAGGCGCTTTGGCGGCAGCGCTTTTGCTAAATATTTCCTGCAAATTTTATTAATGCCGTG
>JACNHV010000354.1 GCA_014383445.1 Candidatus Desulfobacula maris
ATATCCATCAGACAGGGCTTTGAGATAGCTTCTTTTAACGGGCTAAACAATTACATTATTTTTTAAACTGTGCAGGTTCTAATCTGGTACTGGCAAAGCCATGTGTCAAGGCAAACCTGATAGAAATCTGTTTTTATTTTAAAAAGGTATCTCCTTTTTCAAAATCACCTTCTTTGAATCGACTGTAGCGCAAGGGATTCTCCTTGTTGTTCATTTTGCCTGTGACAATATCTGCCACTCTTTTACCGGCTGCAGGAGACATCATCACACCGCACCAATACCCGCAATTCAGATGGAACCCCTTAATTTCTTCACAAGGCCCGATCACGGGTTTATCATCTGGGGTGTAAACATACATTCCTGCTGATACATCAACGTCGTCTGCCTTCAGGTCAGCGGCAATGGTTTCAAAAAACGGGTTCAGGCGTGATGCCCGGTAGATGGATTCCGCTGCAAAGTCCCAGTCTGTGGGCAGCTCATCTGCGGGCTGGCTTTCCGGCTCATCCGGGTCCACCCATGCGCAGAGTACGCCTCCTGCTTCTGGCCGCCAATAGCTGTGATTCGTAAGATCCACGGTAAAAGGTGCATCCACGGGCACCTGGGGATGGCTGGTCCGAATAAATGCTTTTTGGCGCCGGACTGTTTTTAACGGCATGTCAAGACCGGCCATTTTGCCGATGGTTCCTGCATAGGGGCCTGCGCAGTTGACAACAAGCCGTGTGCTGATCATACCCTTATCTGTTTCTACAGCACAGATTCCCTGGTTATCCTTTTGGATGCCCGTAACCATTGTTCTCATGAAAAAATCAACATTTTTTGCCCCTTTTGCAAAGCCATAGGTGGTTTCATGGGTGGACAGCCATCCATCCCTGTTGTTGAACGTGGCTGCAAGCGCATCCGGCGCAAGAAAGGCAAAGCGGTCGTGAAGGTCTTTTCCCTTGATCAGTTCAGATCCGGGGATTCCAAGGGTCTGATAGGTCTGAATGGCTTTTTCAAGATCCCGTACCTGGGCCTGGTCATCCGTTACAAACAGGTAGCCTTTCTGGCAAAGATGAATGTCAATATCTGTCAGCTCCACCACATCCCTGAAGTTTTCAAACATTTCCACACTGGCAAGGGCAATGTCTGCCATGGATTTTTCCGTGAACTGGGTGCGGAAACACTCTGCACTGGCTGCAGTGGTAAGGCTTGACAGTCCGTCTCGTTTTTCAACCAGAATGACCTTCATACCGGTTTTGGACAACCAGAAAGCAGTGGCTGTCCCCACGATGCCGCCTCCGATGACAACGGCATCTGCAGTTTTTGTATTAAAGGTTTGTGGAATCGTTATGCGGCTCATTTTAAGTTTCCTTTATCATAATTTTATCATATCTTTTAACCCGACACGAACCAGTGTTTCTTTTGTGGGGATGCCATTTTTATCCCATCCCCGTGCGCTATAATAGGCATCCAAAAGCTCATCCAGCTTTTCAAGACTGATGCAATGTCCTTTGTTGGGTCCGCTCGGGGTTGGCTCCTCATAAAACCGGGGCGGCGGATAGTCTAATCTTCGGCCAAAATCCTTGATTTCTCTTGCCGATATCATCCGTGTCAGATTCCATACTTTTTCAGAGATCTTGATAAGGTCATCCCAGGTTATTTCTTTCCCCGTAATAACTGAATACAACTCAGCATAATTTTCAACTTCAAAACCCAGCTCCATCATCTGGAGCCGGCAGCATCCAAGCAAGTCAAAAGCTGGGCGGGTATGCTGGGAATCAATGACAAACCTGGCTGAATCCCTGCCTGAAACAATTGCTTTGGGTCTTTTATCACCACCTGCTCCGGCAGTGATGAGGTCATGCACATTGGTGGCCGCTCCCACCACATCATGGCCCAGCACCCAGGCACGGTTATGGTGTGCCCCTATATCGGCCGTCATATAGGCCAGCATCATGGAAGGCGCATTTCTACATTCATATCCCGTCCATTCCAGGCCCTTGACATGAATGGCAAATTTTTCAGACCCGTTCTTGATTTTTTCCGAAGCAATTTTAACCCCCTGGGAAAGCAGGTCTCCCAGATCATTCTGTCTTAAACTCATCAGATTCAACAGATAAATAATTGATTCAAGGTCACCGAATTCAATCTTTTTCCCAATCTCCTCTGGGGAAATTATTCCCTTTTCAAAGCATTCAATGGTAAAGGCAGCAACAGAAGCACCTGATATTGTATCAATACCCAGTTCATCACACAGAAAATTGGCATAGGCCACCTCTTCTATGGTTTTGAGCATGCAGCTTCCGCCAAACAGCGCTATGGTTTCAAACTCAGGGCCTTCCATATAGGCAGACCCGGCAGCCGTTTTGGTGTGGCCGTATTTGCCACAGGGCGTGGGGCAGCAATAACATCCTTTGTCTGTAATTTTCAGCCGTTCCAGGACTTTTTTGCCATTAATCATATGGCTGTGGTCAATATGGGAGGTTTGAAAATTTTTTGTGGGAAAGGCCCCGACTTCATTGACCCAGTCCGTGATACCAGCGGTTCCTTCAGGAGTCCAGCCCTTGAATCCCGGTTTTTCAGAGACTTTTTTAAATGCCTGTCTTCCTTTTGCATAGGCTTTTTCAATATCCCATACGGGGATGCTGCCCGTGCCCTTGACAGCAATGGCCTTGATGTTTTTAGACCCCAGGACGGCACCAATGCCGGTTCGGCCGGCCTGACGTCCGAAATCATGGGAAATGCAGGCAAACTTTACCAGCTTTTCCCCGGCAGGACCAATGGTCAGAATCTGAAAGCCTTCTCCCAGGTCTTTTTTCATCATTTCTTCGCAGGCGAGTGAACCCTTGCCCCAATAGGCTTTGGCAGGCCTTATTTCAACTGTGTCATCTTTGATATACAGATAGCTTGGAACCTTTGCTTTTCCAATGATGACTGCCATATCATATCCAGCATATTTTAATGCCGGTCCAAAATGACCTCCCATGTTTGAATCAGCATATCCTCCTGTTGCCGGGGATTTTGATCCAAAATGGGTTTTTCCGCTGGCCGGAAGAAAATGCCCGGATAAGGGACCTGTGGCAATGATAAAAAGATTTTTCTCTCCAAATGGGTCCGTATCAGGCGGCAGCTCATCATACAAAGTCTTTGCCACAAACCCCCGGCCGCCAATGAACTCTTTACATAATTTTTGCTGCAGCTTTTCCTTTGAAATTTTTTCACCCGTCAGATCAATGCGTAGAATTTTTCCTGCATATCCGTCCATTATGAGATCTCCTTCAGGTTTTCTTCCGTGGATAAAATGATCGCTTCCCTGGGGCAGACAATCGCACATTCCCCGCAAAGAATGCATTTGGCAGGCATGTCATCTTCGTCTTTAATAATCATGACCGATTGGGGGCATGCCTCCACGCATTCATGGCAGGCAGTGCAGTCCTCCTCGTTGATCCGGTAAATCCCGTCTTCAAGCGTAATGGCATCTACAGGACAGACGTCAGCACAAGCACCACATTGATCACAAAAATGGATCTGATAATGCCCGGGTGCCGGGAATAATCCTTCAATCCTCAACAGAGCCCTGGCAGATGTGACCTGTTTGAAATTTATAATGCTGCAGGCCAGTTTGCAGATACCACATCCTGAACAGTTTTCATGATTAAATATTAAATTCATATGAATAAAACCCTTAAAATAGTTGTTTAAAAAATTAGATCTGCCAGGCTGTACGAGCGCCTTTAAATTTTTTATTTCCAGGATGCCTGCATCCGGTCCAGTTCTTTGATTATTTCTTTGGAAAGCGGTCGTGGCTGATGCTCCGCCATTTTTTTCAAAGTTAATGCCTGTAAGCGTTCTTCAAATTTTTTAGACCCCGCCTCTTCCCATTTGGCGTAAATACTTCGATCGAAAAGTTCTGAGTATTTTATCTGTCTGAAATTATCCATGGTATGTTTTTCAGTTAGGTAATGGCCACCCGGACCTACCTTGTCAATGACATCAAGGGCAAGGGTCTCTTTTGTTATTGGTATGCCTTTCATAAAATGATGTATTGAATCCACAATATCATGGGTTAAGACCATAAATTCAGGCGATACCAGGCTGCCATGATCCATCCAGCTTGAGCAGTCATGTACCAGGCCTGATCCGACAGCTGCAGATGTAAGGCATTGGAGCGCCACTTCTGCACCTGCCTGGGCATCACAGAATTTTGAATCCGTTGCACCGGCAGTCCCAAAAAAAGGCAATTTATAATGTTGTGCCATCTGCGCCATGGCACCTGTCATCAGACTCAGTTCCGTAGCACCATATGAAAAAATAGTTGTTTTCATATCCATAATGGTGGTGAAGGCCCCATAAATAAAAGGAGCACCCGGATTGACAAGCTGGTGAAGAACCAGGCCGCTTAGGGATTCTGCACTGCCCTGTACAATGGTGCCGGCAAAGGTAGCTGGTGCTGATCCACAGGCCTGGGGGGCGGGAAAATTTATCAAAGGAATAGATTTTTCAGAACAGAAAATAATTTTATCCACAGCAGGATCATAATACAGCAGAGGGGAAATCGGTTCGGAATAATGGACAAGGCAAGGGGCTTTGTCAAAATTCTCCTTGCCGCCACACAAAAGCAGTCCCATTTCATAAATATCCTTGACACTGTTGGTGTCCTTGCAGCAGAAAACAAGCGGTTTCTCGCAGTATTGCAATGTATTTCTCACCACCACACGATCGGCAATGTCAGGAGGCTTATCATCTGCCATGCCAATGATCATGCACCAGTCAAACCGATCAAGGCCATCACACAAAGCTGCTGTCGCCTTGACATGTTCACTGGTAAATCGAACTCTTTCATGGGTTTTGGGATCCATATAATCAATGCAGTCAAGACTGGGACCAAAA
This sequence comes from Candidatus Desulfobacula maris, assembly GCA_014383445.1. GTDB lineage: Bacteria > Desulfobacterota > Desulfobacteria > Desulfobacterales > Desulfobacteraceae > Desulfobacula > Desulfobacula maris. Next base: position 4,870 of record JACNHV010000354.1, read on the forward strand.
TAAGAGTTGTCCTTTTCAAGGAAAACAGTCCGCTCTCCTTTTTGATTGCCAAGAACCATCCGATGAGGGGCTGAGGCAATGGCATCCTCCACCATCCACGAAGGAATTCTGACACGATTACCCGTTACTTTTGCTCCTGCTTCCTCAAGTATTTCAAGTCCCTCTGGATGCGTCATTTTAATGCCTGTCCGCTCCAGGACCTCCAGTGTTGCTGCATGAATCTGGCTGATCTGTGCATCGTTAATAACACGCAGACTCGGCTTAAAATAGATCTCTTCCGTTGTAATGCCCATTGTATCCTCCAAGATTTATTATCGTTAATATGTTTGTTTAAATATTTAAAACATTACGACAGTATTGGATGCTTTTTACAACTGCTTCATACTCTTTTTTCCGGGCAGTCTCAGGACCATCATCTCCTGCATCCCATTCCACTTCAATGTTGACACGGTTCATGGACGAAGTTTCCTTGAAAATCTTGAGTGCTTTTTTTAAATCAATGTCCCCATCCCCGCAGGCTACACCTGTAAATTTGCATCCGAACTGATCCCGTTCAATTCTATGGTCACAAAAATGATTTGTAAATGATCTGGGTGCCAGTGTTTCAATTGCCGTCATAGGATCTTCCAAAACCATTACTGAATTTACAGTATCCACACAGGCACCGACACTCTCGTGGCTGACCTCATCAATCAGCCATAAAATCTCACTTGCAAAGGATTCAGTATGATTTTCAAATGCCAGTTTGACACCCGATTCCTCTAACAAAGGAACAACTTTTTGGGTAAGCCCTGCAATATGGACGAGCTGTTTCATAATGTCTGGATGATGACGGCTTGCGCAAAGGGGACGGGGACGGCGCAGATCTAAACTGACTTTTGCTATATCTGTTCCAAGGGTATGGGCAATTTTTATGCCTTGTTCCAGGGTATGGGTCAGCCTTGGATCAAATTCTTCATCCAGGGAAAAATTGTATTCAAGGTAAAGACCGTGATCTTTTGCCGCATCCTTGATTTTTATCAGCTGTGCTTTATCTGTGGATTCACAGTCAACCGCTGTAATATGGAGTCCGTCCAGACGATTGTCCACTGCCCAGTCCATGAGTTTGAAAATATCCATTACCCTTGGCCAGGAGAGTTCATGCCCTCCCCAGTTTTGTCCCATACCATGCAAATGAAAGCTGTAGGTGTGTAACCCCAATAACATGTTATTCCTCCCTTTTATCCATTTAAGTGTTTCGAACTGAATTTATATATGCATCAAGATCCTTGCGGATATCCTTGTCCATACCAGGTTCTTCATAGTTTTCAAGGATTTTTTTGTATCTGGCATTGGCCCGCTGCTCCATTGTCAGGCTCCCTTTGCTTTTCCAGCTGGTAAAATTGTCCCGTTCTTCCATGAGCGGGGTATAAAGCGCCTGTTTAAAATGCTCGAAGGTATGCATATGGGTTAGATATTCACCCCCTGGACCGACCTGCCTGATCGCATCCACGGCCAGTTTTTCAGCAGTGATGTCTTCTCCCCGTAAGATCCTTTTGCACATCCCGCAGATTTCATTGTCAATGATGAATTTTTCATAGGATGCCGTGATATACCCTTCAAGGATGCCTGCAGAGTGAAGGACAAAGTTAATGCCGCTCATGGTTGCCATCATCATGCTCATCATGGATTCATAGGCAGCCTGGGAATCAACTGTTTTTGAATCAGTTAAAGCGCCGCCACCCCGGACAGGAAGATTATAGAAACGTCCCATTTGGGCTGTGGCAGCAGTATTGATAGCCATTTCCGGTGCGCCAATACTCAAAGTGCCGTACCGCATGGCAGTGGAAGATGAAGATCCTGCAAATACAACCGGGGTCCCTTCCCTGACAAGCTGGCTCAATGTGATACCCGCCAGTATTTCAGCATTCTGGACAACCAGAGTTCCTTCCATTGTGACCGGAGAAGTGGCACCGGCAATGGCAAGGGAGGAGATCAGCTGGGGCATGCCTGCCCGGGCATATTCCATAATGCCCCCGCACATATTATCATCATATCCCAAAGGCGTTAAGGAGCATAAAATGCTGATAAAAGGAGGTTTTTGCTCCATTTCTTTGCGGCTTCCAAAAACCAGAGATGCCATTTCAATGGTTTGCCGAGCGTCAGCAGCACCCGTTCCAGCACCCATAAAAGGCTTGTCAGACAATACCATTGAAGAATAAATCCTTTCCGCATTCCTGTGGGCAATGGGAATGTCATTGGGTTCTGTCATCATGCCGCCGGTGATATCCATATAGGGACTCTCATATGCCAGTTTGGCAAAATTGTTAAAATCCTCAAGAGTTCCCTTTCTTCGGCCCCTGTCCATGTCAAAGACAAAAGGGGCGCCATAACATGGCATAAAAGCGATATGATCTCCTCCGATAATGACATTCTTTTCAGGATTTCTGGCATACAGGGTAAATTGAGACGGGGCTTTTTTAATCTGCTCTTCAACCAGCTTTCCGGGGAAAAATACCGTTTGACCCTCTATTTTACATCCTGCCCTGGCAAACAGATCTCGTGCCGGCTCATAGGAGAAGGTGAGACCCGCAGTCTCCATTACCGTGAGTGTGGCCTCGTGAATCTGTTCTAATTGTGGTGTTGAAAAATATTCGAAAAATCTCATGAAAGGTCTCCCCCTGTTCTGGTCGTTGTCAACATGCAAAATAAATATAAAAATTGCATGATCTATGCCATTCTTTTTTCTGATCCTGGTTCCTTTGATATGTGTTATTATCTTAATGGGTTAATGCCATTGCAGGATGATTTTATCAGGAATTGTGTTTTTCGTCCCATGAAAAAATAAAAAAATTTTGATTTTTATTGCCTTTTTCCTATAGAAAGGTGATCTTATAAATAGAAAATATAAAATTAATGGGTATATTATAAAAATTTTTTGATTTTAAGGACAGATGCAATGGATCAGCTTAAACTGGAAGATATTGATATTTACAGGGTTTTATCCTCCATGCATGAAGGGATATTGATTGCAGATGTCACGGGAAAAGTCCGGTTTTATAATGAAACCCAGGCCAGAATAGATGATCTGGACCCGGAAGATGTGCTCGGAAAGAAGATTAAAGATATTTACCAGCTTGACGACAATACCAGCCCCACCATGCGCTGCCTGAAAAGCGGCCAGTCCATTATGAATGAAACACTGGTGTACAGGACCCGGCTGGGCAAGGTGGCCAATATCATCAGTAATGTATATCCCTTATATAAATCCGGGATATTAATCGGTGCCATTGAATTTTGTAAAGACTATCAGCTTCTGGAAAAAAGCATCGTCATAGAGCAGAAGGACCCCAAAAGAAAGAAAAAGGGCAATCAGGCACAGTTTCATTTTTCCGATATCATCGGCTCACATCCGGACATGCGCAATGCCGTGCGAATCGCCAGGATGTCATCTGACTCGCCATCTCCCATCATGATCTGCGGTGAAACCGGCACGGGAAAAGAATTGTTTGCCCAGTCCATCCATAACCACAGTACCAGAAAAAAGAAGCCGTTTATTCCGATAAACTGTGCAGCAATTCCGGAAAACCTTTTGGAAGGGATTTTGTTCGGGACTTCAAAGGGAGCCTTTACCGGTGCCATCAATAAAAGCGGACTACTGGAACAGGCCAATGGGGGCAGTGTTTTTTTAGATGAGCTGGATTCCATGCCAATGATGCTTCAGGCAAAGCTTCTGCGGGTGATCCAGGAACGGAAGGTCAGACGGCTGGGGGCACCGAATGAAATTGAGCTGAACATCAAAATCATCAGTTCAGTGGGACATCCACCTCTGGAAATGATCCAGAAGGGTGCATTGAGAATGGATCTGTTTTATCGGATGGGAGTTGTTTTTATTTTGCTGCCACCTTTACGGGAAAGGAAAGATGAATTAAATGAACTGATCCAGTATTTTATTGCGGAATATAATAAAATTTTAAATGTGCGGGTGGATACTGTTTCCAAAAATGTATCTGATCTGTTTTTGCGGTATCATTGGCCGGGAAATGTACGGGAGCTTAAACATGTTATTGAAGCCTCAATGAACATGGTGGCCAGGGGCAGAACGATCAGGCTTGGACACCTGCCGGCCCATATTTTCTCCTTTGCAAAAAAAGATCTGCCAAGCTTACCTGGGGCTGAAACCACTATGATCTTGACTCCTGGCAGAGATGTTCTCTCTTCAGACCTGCACCAGGCCCAGGCTGAAAATGAAAGACAGATCATTGGCAATGCGTTGAAATCTGCTGAGGGGAACGCGGCAAAAGCGGCCAGAAGCCTGGGGATTTCCCCCCAGTCGTTCCATTATAAATTAAAAAAATACGGGTTAATGCGAAAAGAGGTTTTACCAAAATCAAAATAGACAGGTCTAAAATAATTGAAAAAATAGCCTGCAAGTATTGATGATTTCTTCTGTAAAGCAGCTTGATTTTTTGTTTTTCATCAAATATAAAGAATTAACTTTGGTATGCTAATTGCAATAGTTAATTCATGGTTTGTGTGGCATTATTTTTTTATTTACATTAATTTTGGAGGCAAGATTTATGGGTACAAAAAAAGTTCATTTAATCATCGCTTTTTTCACAGCATTTCTTTTTATTTTTTCAACGGGGGCATTTGCAGCAGAAACTTTTAAGCTTGGCGTATTAGGTCCATTCACCGGTCCATCGGCTAAAACCGGTGCTGAATTCAAGGGATCTGTCACAATGGCCATGGAAAACATCGATTTTAAAATTGGTGATTACATGATAGAGCTTGTATGGATCGACTCCCAGTCAGACCCGGCAAAAGCCACAAGCGCCTATGCTGAAGCAGCGGAATCAAAGGGTGTTCAGGTTGCCATACTGAATTGGCACAGTTCTGTCGCAGCCGCGGTAATGGATGTTGCGGTTCAGTACAAAGTGCAGCATATGTTCGCTATGGGCGCGGCCGCGATTGTAAACGAAAAATATAAATCAGATCCTGAAAAATACAGTTACTGGGCAGCCAAGGGATGGCCAATTCCCGGCGACCTTATTCCGGGATATGTAGAGAGTATCAATGCCGCTATTGCAAGCGGTAAATTCACACCTAAAAAAAAGATAGTCGCTATTTACGGCGAAGAGACCGACTGGGGCCGGAATGTGGGATCAGCGTTCAAAAAGGGTTTAGAGGCTACAGGATGGACGGTTCTGTCTGAAGATTACTTCCCCTTCACCCAGACTGATTTTTATTCTCTTCTGAGCAAGTATAAAAAAGGCGGTGCTGCCGTTCTGGTCGGAACATCCACATCCGCACCTTCCATCTCGGGTTTTATCAAACAGGCAGGTGAGGTTGGACTTAAATCCATCATCGTTGCAGATGGGCTCGGCTGGAATGCTGACTGGTACAAGATGACCGGGAATGCTTCAAACCACGTATTGGACATGATCCCCAGGCTTACAACAAAGGCCTCTCAGGACTGGGCAGAATCAATCAAGACTAAATTCGGATACAACCCGAGCCCTTCAGCATCCGGCCTGGCATACGATTATGCCAATTTTTTCATTAAAATTGCCAAAAGAACCATTGAAAAACATGGAAAACTCGATAAAGAATCCATCCACGAGGTTGTTCTCAGTGAACTCAATACGGGTAAACTGACATTCGGAAAGGCGGACGGTGCCCTTATCATGAGTGAGTACAAGTATACCGCAGAAACAATACCTGATCCTGTCATTGCTTCCGACGCTTACTTTTTCCCCGTTCTTCAATACATGGACGGAAAAAGCAACATCATCTATCCTGATGACTGGAAAGAAGCGGATTTCAAACAAAAATAGCCTGACATAAATACAAACAGGGGATACGAAAATGGTTATCCCCTGTTTGTTTAATCTATAAAATGAATAGAATCAGAGGCGCAAATGATTGTATTGGAAACCCATAATTTAACGAAACGATTTGGTGGATTGACCGCAGTAAACAATGTCTCCATGACATTATATGAAGGGGATATCTATGGTTTGATCGGTCCCAACGGGGCCGGGAAAACAACATTTATAAATGCCATTTCCGGGTTAAATCCCCCAACTGAAGGAACAGTAAAAATGTTTGGGAAGGTTACGACGGGTTTAACTCCTGAAAAAATGTGTCGTAACGGTCTTTCCCGCACATTCCAGATTCCCAGTCCATTCCCCAAAATGACGGCCATTGAAAGCGTAATGACGGCCACCATATTTGGTAATAAAGCCGGAAGGGTTAAGGACCCGGTTGAGCATTCCAGACAAATGCTTGCTTTTGTAGAGTTCCCCATGGAGGAAACTGTTGTGGCGGAACAGCT
>JACNHV010000356.1 GCA_014383445.1 Candidatus Desulfobacula maris
GACAAAATCAGCATTGATTATCTTTCCATTTTCATATGCCATATTTTCCATCAAGGTCCATCCCAGTCCCTGGGCAATTCCGCCTTGAATCTGACCTTCGGTGGCCATTGGATTGATAGCACGTCCCACATCATGGGCTGCAACAAAATTCGTGACAGATACCTGACCCGTATCCGGATCAACCTCAACCTCTGCGATTTGACATCCGAATGGATAGGCGGGTGAAATATTTCCCTTTTTGGTTTCCGGATCAGGCAGCTCAGTGGGCGGCTGGTAAAAACCCGTCCCCACTATGGGAGCACCATGGTGTCTAATCGTTGCTTCGGAAGCAACTTTTTGAAAAGAAATATTAGTGTCGGGAGAATCTGTACGGAAAAACATTCCTTTTCGGCACTGAACATCGCTTGGTTTTACGTTTAACATATCTGCCGCGATGTCCGCCATCTGTTCATAGGCATCTTTTGCGGCTGCCAATACCCCGTTACCACCCATCAGTGTGCCTCGTGTAGCAAAGGAACCGAGACCAAACGGTGAGATATCCGTATCCACCTGGGCCACATTTACCATGTCCATGGTAACACCCAGCCGTTCTGCCACAATTTGAGCAAAGGTAGTGTTCTGACCCTGTCCCATGTCCGACTCACCATGAAAAACCGTTATACGGCCGTCCTTGCCGATACGAACGATTCCGGACCCGCCGTCAAATTCCCTGGCAAAGGGCCGGTTGCCGGACACATGGTTACAGCAGGACAGGCCGATCCCTTTAAAAGGGGTCTTGTCTTTTTTCTTCTGAATCCAGTTTGCCGCATCACTTGCCTTGGTAACACATTCCCGCAAGCCGGAACTTCCGATTTTCCAGCCGTGAACGCTGGTTTCATTGGACCCCATTCCATTCTTAATCCGCAGTTCGGCTGGATCCATTTTTAACCGGGTGGCCAGTTCATCCAGGGCAGACTCCAGAACAAAGGTGGATTGTGAGTTGCCAAACCCCCTGAAACATGCTGTGGGCACCGTGTTTGTGTAGACCGTGTATCCTCTGGCCCGAACATTTTTAAACCGGTATAGGGAATCTACCCTGTAGCAGGCAGTGGCAACGATGACTTGGGAATACACCAGTCGGGCTCCTGCTGCACCGACGACTTTAACGTCCTTTCCAGTTAAGATGCCGTTCTGGGTTGCTCCTATTTTAATATCAAAATGCATGGGGACCCGTGGATTCCCGGCAATAAAATCTTCATGCCGCGTGTTCACTAACTTCACCGGGCGACCGGATTTTTGAGCCAGTACCGCTGCCACCAGATGAATGTTGTTTTCCATTTTAGCCCCAAAGGCACCACCATACTCAGGAACAACAATGCGAAGATTGTCAGGAGCCATACCGAGCGCTTTGGCATAGGTCATCCGCATCATATTCGGAATCTGTGTTCCCGTCCAGATAGTCACTCGACCTGACAGATCCACATCTGCCAGGGTTGACATAGGTTCCATGTAAGCCTGATAAACCTGATTGGTATAAAAATGATCTTCATACACCACATAGGAGTCATCCAGCGCTCGATCGACATCACCTGCCTCAATTTTGAAGTCAGCGGCAATGTTGCCGGGTTTGTCCTCATGAACCAGTGGTGCTCCTGATTTCATGGCATCCAGAGGACTGATAACATAGGGGAGTTCTTCATATTCTACCCGGATCAATTCCAAAGCTTCTTCTGCCGTATCTGCATCAACAGCAGCGACAGCAGCCACCTCGTCACCGTAAAATCGTGTTTTATCAGCAGCAAAAATAGTCCAGTCCTCTGATCGGGGTCCGAATTTGATTTTGGGTGTATCCTGGAATGTTACAACTGCTTTTACACCTGGCATTGCAGCAGCCCTGGCCGTATCAATGGAAAGAATCTTCGCATGGGCGTAAGGGCTCCTCAGCACCCTCCCATAGAGCATTCTTGGCAGCACAAGGTCAGTAACAAATTTTGTCTTACCCGTGGCTTTTTCCTGTGCCGCTATCTGAGGGAAAGATTTTCCAACAATATCCAGTTGACTCATTTGATTCCCCCCTTTTTCTTTTTTGATTGGCAGCCACAGGAATGAATGGCATCGACAATTTTGTTATAGCCTGTGCAGCGGCAGAGATTTCCGGCAATGGCCTGCTTGATTTCCTCCTCGCTGGGATTGGCATTTTCATCCAGCAATGCCTTGGCCGTGTTAATCATTCCCGGTGTGCAGAATCCGCATTGAATGGCCCCCTTATCCACGAAGGCTTCCTGAAGCGGATGCATTTTTTCCCCACCGATCCCTTCAATGGTCGTAATTTCACAGCCATCCACCTGCAGGGCCAGTGTCAGACAGGCGTGCACAGGGCGGCCGTTCAGTAATACTGTGCAGGCACCGCATTTCCCAAGTCCGCACCCTTCCTTTGTGCCGGTCAGCTCCAGATCTTCACGAAGTACATCCAACAACACTCTATTGGGTTTGACAAAGAGATGATAGTCTTCTTTATTCACAACAAGATGGATCGGTAGCTGGTTCATGATTGCCCTCTATAATTTTTTAATGTTGTCAAAACGTGTTGAGCACATCGCTGAACAAAGACATTGACAATGGTACGTTTGTAATCTGCAGTGGCACGAACATCGTCAATGGGTTTTGCAGCATTGGCCGCTTTATCCGCACACATAGGAATTTTTTGAAACGCATCGTCTATTGAAAGTCCCACAAGGCAGTTCTCAGCATCAGGTACTCTAATAGCAGTGGGAGCCACTCCACCCAAAGCAATTTTTACCTGTTCTATCCTCTGTCCTGATGGATCGCTCTCCGCCTGAAAGGCAACTCCGGCGAGTGAAATATCAACAGCCTTCCGTCTCCTGAGCTTTAAATAGCATCCTGCAGATGGTTTGAGCGGCTTTTTAATAAGAATTTCCTTTAAAATTTCGTTTGGTTTCATAACAGTTTGACCCGGACCGCAAAAGAATGAATTAATGGGGACTGTTTTTTCTCCGTGCAGGGTGGCGATGACCACTGCCGCATCTAGTGCCAGAAGAGGTGGTACAGCATCTGCAGCCGGGGAGGCATTGCAAAGATTTCCACCGATGGTACCGATGTTACGAACCTGCCATGATCCTATCAACCCTACTGCCTGGCAGAGAATTGACACATATTTTTCAAGAATGGGGTGAATCGCGAGATCCGCATGTTTTGCCAGGGCCCCGATATGGATCATTTCGTTTTTTTCTTCAACATATTCTAAATTTTTTATGGGATGAAGGCTGATCAGCATGGATGGGAGAATATTCTTTTTTTTCATATTTAAGACAAGATCGGTCCCACCGGCAAGCACCCGGGCATTGGAACCGGCTTGATCAAGTTGATTTAAAGCGTCTGCCAGACTAGTGGCCGCTTTAAAATCAAATGGTCTGATTCGCATGTGTTACTCCTTCATTATTTATAATTCTGATTCCATGACCGCTTCAATGCTTTGATCAAGATGATATGCCATGACCTTGCGGGCTTCTTCGGTATTCCCTTCTTTTACTGCATGAAAAATTGCCTGGTGTTCTTGGATCACTTTTGCGGCACGTCCTTCTATACTCAGGGCTTTTACACCCATCACACAGATCATGTCCCTTATATTTTCCATGATTGAAATTATACGTCGATTTTTTGTCAACATACTGAAATTGGTATGAAACATTCTGTCCGCATCAATAAATGCGATATAATCTTTTTGCTTCAAAGCTTTTCGCTGGTTCAGAAGGGATTCTTCAATTGTAAGCAAGTCAGGCCGGGGGGAAGCGTTGGAAATTTTTTCCACGGATGCCAGTTCAATGGCTTTTCTTAATTCAAATATTTCATCAACATCACTCAGGGTAAAACGGTTCAGCATTAACCCTCTTCGGGGCATAAAAACAATGAGATCCTGGGATGAAAGCTCCAGAAGCGCTTCTCTGACCGGTGTTCTGGAAATACCCAGATCGGCTGCTATGGCCTTTTCATTGTATAATTCGCCGATCTGCCATTGACCGGAAAGTATTGACTGCCGGATGGCTTCATATGCCATCTTGGCGAGTGAGTCTGGTTGTTTTATGGTCGTAAGCTTTGGCATCAATCATCCTCATCGTATAGCAGTTGGTTCTTATTATCAATTGATCTTTGATGACCAAATTTGCAACTTGCAACTAATATATTACATACAGAAAAATATTGTCAAGTATTAGTTTGATTTTTTTAATGGAAAAGTCCTCAATCCAATCGATATTATTGAAGGCCAATAATATAAATATTGCTATATTATTAGTTTGTTAAAAAAAACTAAAATGAATCTTTCGACTTTGATATTTTTTTCTTGACACGTTTCAAAACCTAATGTAATTGTATCTGATATATTACATACGTTATTTTTTGGGAGAGCTTAACATGACTAACACACCTCAACAGACGTCACTGCTTCAGGCTAGAAATCTCTCCATGGCCTTCGGCGGCCTGGATGTTTTCAAAGATATCTCCCTTGATATTTTTGAACATCAAATTGTGGCTTTGATTGGACCTAACGGCGCTGGAAAAACCACCCTTATCAATTGTATCACAGGTGTTTATAAACCCACTGAAGGCAATATTGCCTTTCAGGGGAAGCCCATATCCGGACTGCGGCCTCATCAAATCTGCCGTGCCGGTATTGGACGAACATACCAGATTCCCCGGCCCTTCATGAATATGACGGTTCTTCAAAACCTTCAGGTTTGTGCCAAACCAGGAGAGAAAGATTTCAGACGGTTACTTGACCTGGCAGGGTTGTGGGAGAAGCGCCATCGCCTGGCTAAGGCCCTGACCTTTCAGGAAAGACGTCTTTTAGAGCTGTCCCGGGCCTTGTCGGTAAATCCAAAATTATTACTGCTGGATGAAACCATTGCCGGGCTGAATCCCAGTGAAACTAAGGACATGATGACAATTCTGAAGCGGATTCATTCGGAGTTCAAGGTTACCATCCTATGGGTTGAACATGTAATGAGTGCTATAATGGAAACAGCTCATCATATTTTTTGCCTGCACCAGGGAGCACTCATTGCAGAAGGAAGTCCGGCTGATATTGCAAATAACGATAAGGTGATAGAAGCCTATCTTGGCGAAGAATATAAATTTCAGGAAAAATAGGCGACGTTATGTTAAAAATTGAAAACGTAAATGTTTTTTATGACGGTCTCCAGGCGCTTTACTCAGTATCCCTGGAAATTCAAGTTGAGGAATTTGTCTGTATACTGGGTCCCAATGGAGCAGGTAAATCCACCTTGCTACAGACCATTGCTGGTATGCTGGCACCAAAACAAGGGAGCATATTTTTTGAGAACCGGCCCATTCATGGTCTTGAATCCTACAATATAGCCTCTCTTGGCCTTGCCCTGATTCCGGAAGAAGGATGGCTCTATGGCCAGATGAGCGTTGAAGAAAATCTTCTAATGGGTGCATATCCCAAATCTGCGCGGAAAAATATAAAAAGACAAATGGATTTTGTATTTGATCTGTTTCCCGTTTTATTTGACCGCAAAAAGCAACTGGCTGAAACCTTAAGCGGTGGACAAAGACAGATGGTGGCGGTTGGGCGCGGTCTTATGTGCAATCCCAAAATGCTCCTTTTAGATGAGCCCTCCCTCGGACTTGCCCCCATTGTCATTAAAGATATTTTAAAGGCCCTTGTCCGGATCAATAAGGAAGAAAAAACCACAATTTTATTGACGGAACAAAATATTTTTCATGCGCTTAAGATAAGTCAGCGCGGGTACCTGCTTGAAAACGGAAAAATTTTCATGCAGGGTGCCAGCAAAGAATTGCTGGGAAATAAACATATTAAGAAAAATTATTTAGGTGTTTGACATAAAACTTAATCTTTAAAGGAGGTTCCATGAAAAAATCAGTCTTATTAACCGCTTTTATCTTTATTCTAACCGTTTTTTTGCCCCCTATCGGTGCGATGGCAGGAGATACTATTAAATTGGGTGTTGTGACGCCCATGTCAACCGGTGATTTCAGATCAGGCAAAATCAATGTACAAACAGTTGAACTGGCAGTGGAGCAGATCAATGCCCAGGGCGGTGTTCTGGGGAAAAAACTTGAAGTCGTCACAGCCGATGACGAAGGCAAACCAGCTGCCGGGGTTATTGCACTCAAACGAATGATTGCCAAAGAAAAAGTTTCAGCAGTTGTGGGACTGTGGCACAGCTCCGTGGCAGTAGCCCAGGAAAAGGTTGCCACTCAAATGCAGGTACCCATGATGCTTCATTACAGCTGGACAGACGATTTAACAGCGGGTCATTCAGACTATGTTTACCGTGTCGGACCGTTTAACGCAGAAATTGCCCAGTTGGCGCTGCCTTATATTGACAAAAATTTCAAGAATATCGCCATCCTGTATGAAACCAATGCCTTTGGCAGCGGGTTTGCAAATTATCTTGAAAAGATTGCAAAAGCCAAGGGGCTTAACGTTTACAGCATTGGCTATCCCCAGGAGGCAACAGACCTCAAACCCCAGCTTCTGCAGCTCAAGGCCAAATCTCCCAAGCCTGAACTATTGGTTATTGCTGCCGTTTATGAAGCCACTAACCTGATACCCAAACAAGCACTGGAAATCGGTCTTGCCCCTGAAATGCAGATTCTTTGCAGCTGGGACTGGCCAACCTATCCGGCTTTCCAGGAAATTTTGGGCGATAAGGGTGTCGGTGTAACATATGCTACATTTGAGTCGGATAAACTCAAGTTGTCTCCTTTGGGTGAAAAATTTAAAAAGGCTTACAAGGCAAAGTATAATGTGGTTCCACCTGTTTTCGCCCTCTTTCTCTATGACGAGGTGATGATTTTGGCTGAAACCATGGAACGGATCAAATCATCTGATCCCAAGGATGTAGCAGCCGGATTAAAGGATACAAAGTTTGAAGGCACTACCGGGTTAATAACTTTTGAACGGCAAGAAGGACCAGGACCTATCTGGAATCAGTGGATGGGTCATCAATTGTTCATAAATAAACTGACAGCTGTTGATGGAAAAGGGTATAAGCGCGAACAGATTTATCCTTAACAAATTGTATCTAACCTGATCAAAAGATTCCGGGGGAAAATCATACGACTCCCCATCCTCCGGAGTCTTGTTTCTGGAGATTAGCACATGCTATTGGAACTGATTATACGCGGTATAACAATTGGCCTGGTTTATGCGCTGATGGGCGTCGGGCTGGCGCTTTTAAACGGTGTCATGCGGATCATTAATTTTGCCCACGGCGAGTTTTATATGATTGGCGGCTATATGGCCTACTATGCATCAACGATGCTGGGATTTCAATTTTATTTTTCAGTGCCAACGGCCATGATCATCACTTTTATACTGGGTGCTGTTGTTGAAAAACTGCTGTTAAGTCCTATTCACACGCAGGAAATGGAAAAACCAATGGATTATGCCCTGATCATGACATTTGGACTGCTCCTTTTTTTTCGACAGCTGGCAATTAAAGTCTTTGGGCCTTTCCGACATAAACCAGCCGATTACATTACCTCTGATGTCTATATTCTAGGGGTTAAAATCAGTGGAAACGAGGTGCTGGCAGGGGCGGTTTCCGCAATCCTTGTTATCGGGCTGGCTATTTTTATAAAAAAAACGTGGCGGGGTCGTGGCTGGAGAGCCACTACCCAGTCTCGCCAGGGTGCGAAAATAAATGGTGTAGACATTGGTAAGGAAAGCTGGATTGCCTGTGGTGTGGCGTGTGCTCTGGCCGGTGCGGCCGGTGCCTTGGTGGCCCCAATTTTCACTTTGTCTCCCACCATTGGCGGTTCTCCTCTGGTTAAAAGTTATGAAGTAATGGCCATTGGAGGTCTGGGGTCTATTGCCGGGTCACTGGTAGCAGGCCTGATGCTGGGGATCACCGAAACCCTGGGAGCGTTTTATATTTCATCGGCATACAAGGATGCCATCGGGTTTTTGATGATGGGTTTTTTCCTTTTATTCAGACCCCAGGGGCTCTTCGGACAAAAATAGAGGATTTACTGTCTTATGAAAAAAAATGAAATAATTGTTGCCGTTACAATCATTGTATTGGGTCTGATTGCACCTAAGGTGTTGCCGTCTGTCTGGATTACAGTCTTAAGCATGGCTTTTTACTATGCCATCCTGACCATAGGCTGGAATATCATTTTTGGTTATACCGGACTTTTTTCATACGGCCATGCGGCATTTCCGGCCATCGGGGGCTACACATCAGCACTGCTGGCCCAGCATATCGGTCTGTCTCCCTTTTTAGGACTTTTGGCAGGTGCGTTCATTGCAGGCTTGTTAGGAATTGTCATCGGCCTTCTCATATTAAGGGTACACGGTTTTTACCTCTGTCTTGTTACCTGGGCATTTGCCGAGGTGGTTAATGTTATTATTACAGCGGAACATCAAATAACCGGCGGGACTGGCGGATTGCTGGCACCCACATTTTTTTCCGGGCCCAATGCCGAGTTGTTTGGATATTTTATGGGACTGGGACTGATGATGTTCGCCTTTCTGATCTCCATATTATTGTATCACTCACGTTGGGGGCTTAACCTTTTTGCGGTCCGTGACGATATTGACGCTGCTGAAAGCATGGGTATAAAAACCCGGTTCTGGAAAGTCTTCGGATTTGCTTTTGGGTGCTCTTTGGCAGGATTGGCCGGCGCCTATTTTGCCCACTTTTTAGGGTTGATCGATCCCGGGATAGGCGGTTTGGATCAAATGGGGTATGTTTGTTTAATCGTGATTATCGGGGGGCTGGGGACAGTGTACGGACCGATTCTGGGATCATTTTTTGTGGTGATTACTAAAGAATTGATCAGTGGATATGCGAGCGGCTACAGTCTTCTGATCTTTTCTGTCATAATGATCCTGGCTGTTCGCTTCTTAAGCGGCGGATTCATGGAGATCATCCAGGTGATCTCCCCGCGTCTTAATAATAGATATTTAAAATTTGTTAATAAATAATGATTAAAAAATTTAAAACGTGACAAAGAAAAGGAGAAAATAAATGGCTAAACCTGAAATTGAATTCAGAGATTATGATACAGAATATGAATGGAAAGATGTTGAAGGGGATACCCTGGGCATCAAAGAAAAAATCCTGAGCCTTGATTCGGATACCGGTGATTATACCCGTATGCTCAAATTCCCTCCGGGTATTGAAACCTCTGAAACACTGGTCCATGATTTCTGGGAAGAGGTACTCCTGGTGGAAGGAAGTCTATACGACATCGCAAAAGACGAAACCTATCTGCCGGGGTATTATGCCTGCCGGCCTCCGGGAATGACCCATGGACCTTACCGGATTCCACAGGGTTGTGTCACATTTGAGATCAGATACTACAAAAAATAAAAAAAAGGATTTAGCGTGAAAATTCAATTATTGTTACAAAAGGACCATAAGGTGACACCCTTGTCTTTCACTGTTGACAAAATGGTAAATGCGGGATTTACCGGCAGGAATCAGGAAGAGGTAAAACACCATCTGGAGGAACTGTCTGCCAAGGGAATTGATGTGCCTGATTCGACGCCAACACTTTATCCTGTCATCCCGTCCGCCCTTACGACGGAGACGGTGATTGAAGTTTACGGAGAAGAGACATCCGGTGAAATTGAATATGTTCTTTTTGTAAAAGACGACAAAGAGATTTATGTTGGGATCGGCAGTGATCACACGGATCGAAAACTGGAAGAGCTTGATATCCCCAGGGCAAAACAGATCACTCCCAACCTGATTTCTCCCATGGTCTGGGAGTTAAGCGATTTGCTTGAACACTGGGATGATTTGAGTATGGAATGCTCCGTTAAAAAAGGTGCGGATACCATCTTTTATCAAAAAGGCGGCTTGGGCCTGTTGATGTCCCCGTCTGAACTAATGGAATTAATTTCCCAAAAAATTAAAGGTCCATTAAATAACATTGTTATATTTTCCGGGACCGTTAAAATGGAAACAGAAGATTTTGTTTTTGCTGATACTTTTTCCGGTCTTTTGTCTGACCCGACATTGAACCGGAGTATCGAGTTCAGCTATGCAGTCAAACCGATGAATTACATGAAATAAATGATCTTTATCCATATTTCATCCTATGAAAGAGAGGAGTTGTTATGAAAGTTGCTTCAATCCAGATGTCGGTTGTCGAAGGTGACAAGGATGCAACCCTTAATAAAGCAGAAGAGGCGGTAAAAAAATGTGGCGATGCCGACCTGGTTATTCTTCCTGAGATATGGAATCTGGGTTTCATGAGCTTTGGCCAGTATGTGGACAAAGCTGAGAATATCAATGGCCCGACACCGACCCTAATGAAAAAACTGGCCCGGGAAAAAAAAATTTTTCTTCATACCGGCAGTTTTGTAGAAAAAGAAAAAGGAAACTATTATAATACCAGTCTTCTCTTGTCTCCTGACGGAAAAATTCTTGCCAAATACAGGAAAATACATCTATTTGGATACAATTCAAAGGAAACCCAGATCCTTTCTCCTGGAGACACGGTTGTTGTAGTGGATACACCGTTTGGGAAAATTGGAATGGCCACCTGTTTTGACTTAAGATTCCCTGAACTATTCAGGGCGATGGTGGATAAGGGGGCTCAATATTTTCTGGTTTGTTCTGCATGGCCCTATCCAAGAATTGAGCCATGGATAATGCTCAACCGTGTCCGCGCCCTGGAAAATCAATGTTTTTTGATTTCTGCCAATTCGACGGGTATGAATTGCGGGAGTCAATTTGCAGGCCATAGTATGGTCATTGATCCATGGGGGACGATTCTGGCGGGTGCCGGAGATGAAGATATGATCATAGAAACAGACATTGACCCTGCAAAAGTGGCCCAGGCAAGGGAGACATTTCCCGGGCTGGCAGGTCGTAAAAGTTTTTTATAAAATTAAAGGATAATTACTATGGCTGATACAAGAATAGAGTTTTGCGGTGTAACCTTTAAAAATCCATTGGCTGCTGCATCGGCAGAGCCAACGCTTAATGCGGCAAACATGAAAAAATGCATTGATGCCGGTGCCGGTGCTGTTATTGCAAAAACCATGACGGATTCTCCTGATATGAGAGAGCTGACCCA
>JACNHV010000179.1 GCA_014383445.1 Candidatus Desulfobacula maris
TCTATGAGAATGCCGCCTTTATATTTTTCTTCTATTGCCGGTTTATTTTGAAAATCCCGCCAGTCTGCATTGATAAAAGCCATTCGTGTCGTCTTTTTGACATTTTGTTTCAGCAAAACAAAAAAGGCCTCAAGAAATTCAAGGTATGCTTTTCTGGACAAACCGGAAATGCTTTTTTTATCATAGTCAGCCGCTTTTTTATCAAAGTAGGGCGGATCAAAGGTAAACCCTTCCCTGATGTTTTCGGCAAATATACCCACACGCCTGTGATCAATCCCCTTTCTTGGATAAATCGCCTCATCAAGGATAATTGAAGAGAGGGGAATTTTTGTTGTCTGTTGAGTCATGACTTTTTTACACCAACTGTATTCTTATTTGACTGGCAACCTCCAACACTTTTTCACAGATGCGCTTCATCTTAATAATTAAATCCTGCGGCGGATTATTATCTATGCCCTTTCTTTCAGCGATTTCCGATCGCATCAGTTCTCCAAGAGTAAAGTGTTCGGAAAGCTTTTCATTTCTATCCATATTTTATCTTCGAAAAAATTTAGAGCTTATTTTAGCATTGAAATTGTTCAGGCTTTGGGGTCCACCGTAAAACTCTCTAAACGGCGCGGCCCCGGCGATCAGGTGCAGTCGCCTTGTTAGGTGCGGTCCTGGTCCGATTTGTGGCTGAAGTATTTTCCCACCAGCCACATATGATTTACGAATACCGCAGACCAGCTAAAATTCCCGTCGACGACGACCAGCTCATCACATATTGTGAATGTATCGGATACAAGCTCGGACAACTCCGGTGGACTTGCCGAAAAACACGTATACGAAGGCATCCCGCTGTTATCGTCGGGAAGAATGTAAAAGTCGCACGCTGACAGTGCTGCGTATGGCTCATCCGCAGCACTGTCACGACAGACGCCCTCACGAATTTCACCGTGGCGAGCAGATGCAACGAGTTCTGGAAACACCCTATACCATCGTGTCAGCAGTTTGACCTTCTGCGCCTTCGCGAGGCGCTCGTGGCTTATCTCTTCGCGTGCCAGTCGTTCTTCTAGATCAAGATTCATCTATCACCGTAAGGTTATGCGGCAAAGAGCACGCGTAGCGGGTGCTTTGTCCGGTTGCATGCGTTTGTTAGGTCTTTTCGGCATATTTTTCTGCAAAGGGAACAAATTTTGGCTCTCGCCTAAAAAATTTATTCGTATCTGCCAATGCATAAAATTCATAATCCAAGTCAATAAAATCCATCCGTTGATTCGGAGGCCCAACGATTTTTTTTCTCATCTCATTTTCAAATGGAAACGGGTTACCAACTCTTTCTGCAGCGGTTTCAATAATCTTGCTTACTTCTGGCATCCCAATAGCTTTAAAGCCTTCCATTGCTTCGGGATAGGAAATAGAAGTTGAATTATAGAAGTATTGCCAAAACCCGCCGTTAAAAACTTCTAAATGTAGCCAATGAACCGAAAATAAATAAATGGCACGTTGCGGAATATCTTTTATAGAGTTTTCCCACTTTACCCGCCCCTCATAGAAATTAAACTGATCGGAATAGGGCTCATAGATGCGAGGATAATTACGTGGTTTATTGAATATCGAAATCATGTTTGGTCTCCACAAACTACATATAAGGTGTTTTCATATGGTGAAATTGAAATGTGATGGGGATGCCACAAAACGCTTAGGGTAAACCCGCACCAGGAATATCCACTTGAACAATTTCAATTTTTCCGCTTCTCATAGTGTTTCCCGAGGTGGCAATAAACAGGGTTTTGCGGTCTTTTCCCCCCAGCATACAGGCGTAGGCCTGTGTTTGTACAGGGATTCTATGGGTCACCTCGCCACCTTCAATCACCCTTAATACTTCAGGACAGTTCTCTATTTATAAGATATTTTTTACTTGGAATCAAATATTTGTAAATATAATTTTATTCAACATCAGGCCGGAGGCCGGCGCAATCTGCCGTAACGGATGACCGTCATTGCCCAGAAGAGAGGCTTTAATATCATCCAGTTGAATCTGATTTCTTCCAAGTCTTAACAGCTGACCCATGATCAGGCGTACCTGGTACCGCAGAAAACCTTTTGAGTGAATATGAAAAGCATAACTTTTCTCTGGAAAGAAACTGGCTGTAACTGCGGTGTTCTCTTCTATTCTGCTCACAAGAACTTCACGTTCAAGATCGGTTTCCGGCCCGGGTTTGGTGCAATATTGAATAAAATTATGTTTTCCTTCAAATAAAACCGCACCTTTTTTCATCAGATCGATATCAAGCTCTTCCTGAAAGCACGACATTAATGCAGCACTGAACGGATGATTTTTCCGCCCAAAAGAAAAAAGGTAAAGATACTCTTTGATTCTTGGCGTGTTTATAATATTAAAGGCCTGATCTTTTTGCTCAATATTGATAACACGGATATCATTCGGCAGGTTCTTGTTCAACTCTTTTTGCAACGAATCCATTATCAGAGAATCCTGTACAAAAAGCATAAACGCTGAATGATTGGCAGACACCTTTGCATCTGTCCGGCTGGACCCTAAAATTTTAAATGCGGCCGGCCCCAGAACAAACCCAAGTGTTTTCTCGATCATGAATTCAACGGTTTTTACACCCGGCTGTTTTTGCCAGCCATGATACCGAAAACCTAAATACTGGATATGAATCAGGTAATAATATGTTTTCATATCCATAACCCACCCTGTGGGGTTCCTTCATCTGTGGTATTAAATGTACGCTTCTCAAGATAACCGCACTTGAGCCATTGTGTTAGCTTTCGTTTATTCATGGGAATATTTTCATTCAACCATTTATGATTGATATGGTCAAAACAACCTTTGATGTCTGCTTCTAAAATCCAGTCGGCACTACCTTTCCGTCTCAACGCATTATAAATAGCACCCATGGCATCCTGGGCCGAACATACTTTCCTGAAACCATAAGAATGATGATCAGCAGTGGTTTCAGATACCGGATCAAGCCCTAATAAAGCCAGGGCCTGTTCTACCCGGTCATGCATGGCTGGTATGCTCAATGGTCGTTTCTTACCATTCTTCTTTGGGATGTAAATGCGTTTCAGCGGTTTCGCCTTATATTCGGGTAAATTAAGATTCTTGAGCGTTTCCCATCGCTTACTGGTAATGCATGCCGGGTTAGAAAACTGCCGGTAATACGGCAGGTTGGGTCGAGCCCAACATTATTAAAAGCGACATCTTGTCGCAGCGCCTTCATTTGGATTGTTGAATTAAGTATTGTATCTCCCGAATTCACGAGGGCTTTTAATTTAATTTTACTCTGACCCCAATTATCTATATATCTATGGCAGTCCGCTGCAACGACGGGTTATCTCGGGCTATTTGTAAGATTCTTTCCTATGCTTAATTCTGGTGATTAAGACAGTGTCATCCCCAACAATAGCAAATATTATTCTATAATCACCAACTCTGAATTTACGTAATCCTGAAAATTTGCCTTTTAACTCTGGGAATTGTTCTGGTGTGTGAGACAAATCAGTTTCGATCTTGTCCAATATTCTTTTAACTTGATCTTTGCTAATTTGCTTTAAGTCTTTTGCTACCGATTTTTTAAATGTTATTTTAAACATTTAATTCATTTCGCATTTCATCTATTGAAATAATGGGATCTGAAGAATCGTGAAGTCTATCTAATGCAATTTGCAGATCTGCCTGGTCTTCGAGATATATTTCTAATGCCTTCTGGATATGGAATGATCTTGATCTTTCGGTCATTTTTGCAACGGAATCAAGCTCCCGTATAAGCTCATCCGGCATTCTTATGGAAACAGCGACACTCATTTTAGCCTCCGATATTCATGTGTTAATTTGTAATACATTGTAATCATAGCATACGGAAGAGTCAAGCACATTTTTTGAGATAACGAGTCTGTAGAATAAGTCATTTTTGAAAAGTAGTGATTCTATTTTTCATGTACTTTTTCCAACATTTTGTTTTAATTTAGTTTTGGGAGCATCTTCAAGCAACTTTAACCAACCTAACCAAGGTTTTTGTGAAGGTTTAAATGCTCCCTCTCTATATGCAGTCCATATATCAGTGGCACTTCCCAAAGCCTCTTCAACACGGTTATTGAAATTGTTACCAAAAGAAGGTCCAACATGAGATTTAAATTCGATGCTTGCAAGCCGCTCACCGTTGACAACAGCAACTAAATCCCAATTTTTAGTAGGCCGGAAATATCCTGGCAGCACGGTTTTCTTTTTAAAAATTGTGTGGTCTGGTAACCCAGTATCTTTGAGGATTAAACCAAGAAGATGTATAAAACCATCAAGTTGCGCACCGCCCGTCACAGCGCTCCTATTCCCAGCATCCCGCCCGCCAGTAGTGGAACCTTGCAAAAGGTATGATTGCAAAAGAGATCTTTTGCTTGAGTTTATTGTTGTAGTCCAAGAGTTTACAAATATCTTTCCCTTGTATAGGCTCAATTTTGATATCCGCCTTTTTGGCAGTAT
The DNA here is from genome assembly GCA_014383445.1 of Candidatus Desulfobacula maris. Taxonomy (GTDB): domain Bacteria; phylum Desulfobacterota; class Desulfobacteria; order Desulfobacterales; family Desulfobacteraceae; genus Desulfobacula; species Desulfobacula maris. The sequence goes on from JACNHV010000179.1 coordinate 4,487, forward strand.
CTATGCACTCCTTTGCTATTCTCTGCACACATAATCTGGATTTTTTATTTTTTGCAACTTCGCCAAATGTGGCTCCGAGCACAGCAGACATACCGCTGAACGAACAGTTGAACAGCAACTTGGACCATCTGGAACCTAAAAAATTCTCCTCAATTTCAACAGGTCCCATAAGCTCCAACACTCGTTTGATTTCTTCGAGCTTTGCTTGCTTATTGGGGCTTAAAGATCCTAAGCTAAATGTTAATTTTTCCGGTGCTGATGTCAATTCGCATACGCCGTTGCCGATCATGGTTGCCCCCCATAATACAGCGCATCCGAAGGTCTTGTCCTCGCCAATTATTTCGGCCACGGATAATTCGGGTAATCCGTTTTGCATCGTGCAAATATCCGTCAGCTTTTTTTTGTTTTAAAACTCCTCAAAGGTACAAGATCGAAAATATTTGAATCTAAATCTTTGTTGCTCTTGTTAAAAAAAATATTTGAATTTTTACCAATAAAGCGTATATTGATTGTAATGACATTATCAATACATTTATAATAAGGAGGAAGTCATGGCTAAAACAGCAGTGATTCAAACACGGGTAGATCCGGCAATAAAACAACACGCACAAACAATATTAAAAAAGTTAAACATTTCAATGTCCGAGGCTATTTCAATGTACCTCTCACAAATAACCCTTCATAATGGCATCCCTTTTGAGTTAAAAATTCCGAATGACATTACGGCAAAAACTCTTATGGATGCTGATAATGGCAAAGGACTTCATACTGTTAATTCTGTTGATGACCTTTTTCAGGAGCTTGATAATTGATTCTGCATTATACAACCCAATTCAAAAAAGATTATAAAAAAATTAAGAAACAAAACAAGGATTTCTCAAAATTAAAGATCGTTATTGAAAAACTGCTTGATCAACAAATATTGGAACCCAAATATAAAGACCATCAATTAACAGGTAATTGGAAAGGCCACCGAGATTGCCATATTGAACCAGACTGGATTCTTATATATCAGTTAGCAGATAATGCACTGATTTTAGAAAGAACCGGCAGCCACTCTGAGCTTTTTAAAAAATAAATAGTTCGAAATTATGAACACATAAGAACACCTTTTCTATTTTTAAAACAAATTTCAGGTTTAATTTCGCATATGCTGGAAATCGGTTGGAAAAACGGGGAAAGGCTTTTCATGTGTTCTTCAAATATATATTCATCATCAACCGTCCATGTTAATCATCCAATGTCGGGCCCGGTTCCATTGATATGCGTGATATCTTTTTGATTGTGTATAAAAGCCATATGGACGAAAAAATCATTTCCAGGGCTCCTGCCGTCAATTTGATCCACCAGACAGAAGAAATCCCCCACCCCATCAAAATGGGAAGGGTCAATACGGCTGCTGCAAATAAAAAGTTGTCTGCCACTGCACAGACAAGGGTAGGATATGTTTTTCCAATGCCCTGAAACATCGCAGAAACAGTCAGTATTGTTCCCACGATCAGGTTGGACAAGGAAACAATTTTCAGATAAATTATCCCAAAATGGGCCACCTGGGCATCTTTGCTGAAAAGATGAATTAAAAAGGCTGAAAATATCCAGCAGACAAGGGTTCCCCCCAGCATAAAAAGGGAACTTATTTTCCACCCGGTCCAAAATGTTTCAATGATACGGTCATATCTTTTGGCGCCTAAATTCTGTCCGATCATTGCAGCCATGGCATCGGCAATAGCCACACTGGGAAGATATGTGACCTGGGTAATACGGTATCCGATTCCTATGGCCGCCAGGGCAGGGGTGCCGTACTGGCTTACCACACGGTAAGTAATCAAAAGATTGGCAGTTAAAAGGAAATAGGCCAGGCCGGAAGGCAGGCCGATATAAAGACTTTTTTTTACAATGGCTAAATCAATTTTCCATGGGCCGTTCAAATGAATATGCTGCTTCTTGAAAAATATCAGGTAAATATAAATAATAAGTCCATAAACCTGGGAGATTAACGATGCCAGCGCCGCCCCTTTGACACCCATAACCGGGAATCCCGCCAGCCCGAAAATCAGCACCGGATCCAGGATGATATTCAGGACAAGGGACTGGAACATTATTTTCATTGACGTTTTGCTGTCTCCCATGCCGCGGTAGCATGACCCAAACACATGAAGTAAAAGCAATACCAATAATGAAACAGAATAGATTTGAAAATACTCGACCCCCCAGATGAATGCATCTCCCTGGCCGCCAAAAAAGCGAATATAGGGTCGAGCGACAAGCACCCCACAGATAGCGGCAATGCCGCCTGTGAAAAGACTCAGCATCAGGCTTTGCTGGAACACCTTGGCGGCCCGGTCGATTTGTCTTGCGCCAAACGATTGTGCAATCAACGACATGGCCCCTGTACCGATGATAAATGACAATCCAAGATGTACAAAAAAGATATTACCCGAAATGGAGAGGGCTGCGACGGCATCCGGCCCCAGCCGGCTGACGAAATACAGGTCAGTTAGCATATAAAGGCTAAATATCAGCATTCCGAAAAGAATCGGTGCTGCCATTCTGAACAGCTGTCCCGGGATGGCCCCGGTTGTCAAATCCAGTCTATTTGTCATTCATTTTTCCCAAGATGCCGATGGTTTCCCGGCTCCGCTGAAGAAAATTGTTGTGCGAATTTACTGCCTTATAATTAGTTCTTTCCCACCAATGTCCAATTTAAAAGTGGCGTCTAAAATATTCTCTGAACAGACTGTTGTGCATGTCAGGCAGAAGATACACTCGGTAGATAATACTCTTTTACCTTGCTTTACATATTCCAGGATATTAATGTCCATGGGACAATTCTTTGTGCATTTTCCACATTGTGTACATGTATTCTTGTCTCCTTCAATTTTTAGCAATGACAGGCGGGATGTTAGTTTCAATATGACAGTGATTGGACAAAGATACTTGCAGAAAGCCCTATTATCCTTTAACGCGAAGGCAAGTATGATAGCGGACGTGTAATAAAACATGTTTCCGACGGCGAGTAATACCAGCTCTGAATTCCCCATGCCCGTTGGACGATATTCAAAGAAAAACCACGATATCAAAACCAATGATAAACTGACACCAAAGTGGGCATATCTCATAAACTCCCATTTAGTGGAAAGTCTACCTTTCTTATTCTGTTTATATGGCAGTAAATCCAAAACCATTGCTGTCCAACACGCCCATCCGCAGTATCCTCTACTAAAAAGGATTGGCCCCGCGACCTTTGCTATCAAATAATGTAATTAAAATAACCAATGGTATCCCAAGTTTTCTAAGCATTATCTTGCTCTCTTTTTTCGTTATTTGTGTCATCAATGTCTATTGGGTCTGCACAACGTTGCCGTTAAGCGGGCGGCGCTTATCCGCCGATGCTTGAGCAAAAGTCACTAAAGATGGTTCCCGCTAAAGTTCGCAAAAACCGCACGTAAAAGCAGCTCCGCCTTGAACGGCCTTGTTATGTGAACGGTTTGTTTAGATTTTCTTTGCAACAAGAGCGAATTCTGTGGCTTCAGGATCGAAAGTTTCACCCGCAACATTTGAGTAAAAGCTTTCAATCTTAAAACCATTTTTATTGAACTCCTCGGACAGCGATTCCTTGTTGAAGTACTGTAGCCAGTTATAAACTATGCGAGCCTGAAACTCCTCTATTATTGTGTATTTACTGAGGGTTACCTTTTCTCTATCGTACTTGAACGTGTTGACAAAACAGTAATAATCCTCGGGCGACCAAAACCCGTTTAACTGATTTAGTTCGTAGGTTGCTGATTCTTCTTGCTGATTAAAACTGTTCAAAGAATAAACATCAAGCAGCACAGCGCCACCTGGCTTTAAGAGTGAGGCAAATTTTGAAAGCATTATTTTTCTTTGATCTGGGCTTAAGGCGCAAAAATCACACATGATCATTGTGATCAGGTCGAAGCGGTGAGTTGTCTCAAAATCAAGATAGTTCGTGTGGACATAATTGATTTTCAGGTCTTTTTGCTCAGCAACCTGTTGCGCATATTTTAAGGAATTTTCAGAAAAATCTATACCCGTAACTGTTGCACCTCGTTCAGCTATTCTCGTTGTATAAAGACCTGGACCACAGCCAAAGTCTGCAATTGTAGTTTTATCATTTACTCCAAAGTGAGAAACAATCCACTCAGCAGAGCTTTCAATAAAACTCTTGTTTCTAGAAGAGACATCAATTGCTTCATTTAAGTGATATTCGAGCATCTGTTTTGAGGTATGCTCCTTTGCCCATAATTCTTCAGCAGTATAGAATTGAAATGGTGTCGGGCGTGAGTTAATTTCTTTTAGTTCTTTGAACATTATTTATTCCATTGGTGATTTGGATTGGGGCACATAACGGCGCACCTGGCCAGTGGGCGCTGTTTTTAGCCAGTATACGTCCAGGCGCTTGTTACAAGCCAAGGCGTCTGCCCATCAACGTATTTTTCAACAGCATCAAACGGCTTTGAATATCCTTGACGTTCGGTGGACAGGTACGTAAAAAGACCCTGATTGATTGCCATTTCTATGGCGTTGATTTGTTCTGGAGAATACAAACCCAAGGGCATCCCCAAAATCAACTGAATGCCAGGGGCTTACGCTTATTGAAAATTTTTCGAAACGGATCGGTCCCTGCGATCATGTAAAACCGCCTTGTTCTGTCATTTATTCTTCGTCTCTATGAACTTTATCGGGTGTAAATGCCGGTAAACACACTGCTATATACTCGGCGTCATCATCACCGGGTGTACTGTATTGAACCCACTCATTTGCATGAGTAATAATAGCTTCACCTGCATGAACATCAAACGCCTCTGATTTGGTTTTAACTCGCAACACTCCTCTTAATACAACTGTGTACTCGCTAAATTCCGGTTTTTGTCCTGGTTCTGCCCAGCCACCCGGACTAACCATACGAGCGATACTCAAGGCTGATGTTTTGGAATTCACAAACCCAATGAATTCTTCAATTCTTTTTGGTTTATTGCCTGCAGCCTCGATAACTGTAGGCCTATTGATCTTTATTGGCATATTTTTCCTTTAGGACATAACATCTAAATCACCGGCTCGCCTGGTGCATTTTTCTTGTTGGCAATTCTAATTTAGCTTTTAATCAGTCTTGAAATGAGCCATTCTATTTCATCAGCATCATATACCCTTTATATTACGCCCAGAGCTCCTGAATAAACTCTCGGCTCAGATTCAGATATTTGTGTTGCATAGGATCATTGCAGAAAACTTCCAAGGTAATGGTACTATTATAACCGGCTGCTTTTAATGAATTCACTGCTTTTTGCCAATTTACGGTTCCTACACCCAAGGGCATATGGTCATCGGATCTGGATCGGTTGTCAGAAAAGTGAACATGCTGGATGTGTTCTCCTAGTTCTCCGCAAAAAACCTCATGATTATCGGTACCGAAGTTTGAGTGTCCAAAATCGAGATGCAGTTTTAAACCCGGCACTTGTGTCAGTAAGTTTTTAAAAATGGAAACTCGGTCAAAAGGGGCTTTATAATTCTCAAGTACCATTGTGAGCCCATATGATGCAGCCATTTCAACAATTGGTGGTAGTGCCTCTATATGGAATGAGATCAAATCTTTTCTCATGGCTGGCGGACAAAAATAGCAGGGATGGATATTCATGACCTTCGCCCCCAAGGCGGAAAATATTCCTGCACATCTCTCCAGTTCCTTAAAACAAGCTTCTCGGACTCCCTGGATTGGATACGCATATGGAAGACAGGGGTCAGTATGCCCGGTGATTGATAATCCATAGGAATCAAGGATTGGCCTCAATCTATCAATATCAACGTTGATGGCACAAGGACCTTCGATGGTTAAATCCAAAAAGTCAAAACCGGCTTTGCCACAGAAAGCTGCCTCATCATACACTGATTTTGACGGGTTGTTCATTATTCCTATTTTCATCGCGCATTCCTTATTTATAAAAGTAGATCTGTCCTGCTTGACTTATATTGTTACCATATTTGCTTTATATACCCTGGACTCTTTTGGGGCTTTCTGCAGCTCGTATGCATATGAATCAAAAATAGTGTATTCATCCAGACGGTCCGTGCTTTTTAAATATTTAAATGCTTCTCTTTCAGATTCACCAGTAAAAAACAAATTAGACTCTTCATACAAAGTTTCTATTTGGATTTCATTAAACCGAGTAATAATCAAATACAAATTGCACTGTTCGTTAAGCGCCAAATATTCTTTTGTTTTGTAAAAAGAAGAGGGAACAATAACAGCAAAAGAGGAAGACAGCTTTAAGTCACTTCCAATATATGAGTTCGCACTGCGGTCTAAATATAATGGGGACTTTTCTGGAATTAAAACTGCGAATTGACGGAAGCCATGACTTAAATGATTTTGGAACTCCTCCCATTATTATTGTAAGCACCTTGTAAAAAATACCTGGTATACAAAACACCTTTCCTTTCATGACAGCTTGATAACCCAGCTCTGCAACATCCTCAGCCGTAGACCACATAAATTCAGGGAGCCTGTCAATAGATTCGCGAACACCCATTACATCATGAAACTCACTTCTTGTGAATCCGGGGCATA
>JACNHV010000217.1 GCA_014383445.1 Candidatus Desulfobacula maris
TCGGTGAAACCATTTTTAATCAACAGCGTGCCATCCTTTTGCGGGAAGGTTGGGATCCAAAAACTGATGATATAGTTGCAGAATTCAATTTCACTGATCCGGTTCAATCCGTTTTTATGAACACTGATGTGCTTGTACCCGGTGAGGGTGATACCGTTTTAAGCCGTAAAGGCCAAACCCTGGATCGGGAAGTCTTCAAAAAAATGCGGGATGAGTTTTATCAATTGCGAGGATGGAATCCCGAAACCGGCTATCCAACGGTCCAAAAGCTTCATGAACTCGGGCTTGGGGATAATATCTAAATAGGAAACATATCTGGTTTGCTTGTTTTTTAGTTTGCGGATAATTGTTGAACAACTTCTGCCTCAGAACTATCTTCATGAATAGTTTCTGAAATCACTTTATTTGTAATATCATCCAGATATGCTTTAAGGATTTTATCGAATTCTTCAAACTCCGGCCAAAGGGTTTCATCAACAAAAGTTTTTGAAACCTTAGCCATGACAGTTGTATATCTTTGTCGATAATAACGAAAAGGTTTTATATCATATCTCCTGAGAAGTGCCACAAACAGCTTTCTTGACCACATATTCGACAGGGTAAATTTATATTCAACAGGAGGATCAATTTTCTGAATCTCTTTTAGCCGTTCTTTTATTCTTTGCAGTGCGTTAAAGGCTGCATCTTTCTCGCCATCTGTGGTTGCCCCGGCAAAAAGAGCCTCAATCAGCTTCAGTTTTTCTATTAATTTAGTTTCATTCATTTCATATCTTTTAGGATCTTTGATGGTTTATTATTTTTTGTATCTGTTTCAGACAAGTTCACAAGCACTTTCCAATACCCGCCCTTATCCGGGCCTATTCTTTTTAAGATTCCATTTTCTTTGAGTTTTAGCATATTGTTACGTATGTTTTTCGGGGATATGCCCACAATTTCAGATAATAATTGCTGGGTGATTTTTTTATTTTCAAGCACGCCTTTTATTATCAGTATCTGATTTTTAGTCAGATTAAATCTGCTTTCTAGGTCTTTTTCTAGGTCGTGAAACCTGTTTTCTAGGTCTTTTTCTACGTCGGATTTGATATTTTCTACGTCTTTTTCTGAGTCGTTAATCTCTTTTACAGGGTCACTAAATCCATTTACAAGGTCTTTTCCTAGGTCGCTTGACCGAATATCCAATAATGCAACCCTGAAAAAATCTCCTATTTCACTGATTTTATAGGTCGCGGTCTTTAATTCGTTAAGTTGTTTCCTGATGCGGATAAATCCCGTACCATATTTCTCAATATCCCCTGTAAGGTAAAAGGCTTCTGCCAGGAGCTTGTTCCGGATGGAAGAGACATAATCATCTTTTTCCAGGTCTTTTATGGTAAGATTGCCGAATAAGGTTCCTGGATTTGAAAAAATGATCCGGTTATCAAAAATTTTAATCACAATATCAGTGGAATGTTTATAATCCCTGTGCACAACGGCATTTAACAAAAATTCCCGGATCACATCCAGAGGGTATTGCCACACTTCCTTACGTTTAAGGCTTCCATCAAATTCATAGGAAAGATTAATATGCTTTTTAATAAAAAGCATCGCCTCTTCAAGGGCCGTCAAAAGCGGTGCTTTGATCAGCAGATCGTCAATAATGGTATCTTCTGCCTTAAACCGGCCGATATGGATTGAATACCCATGATTTCCAAATAAGAGCATGCCGGCCAGAGTGGATTTGCCTGATTTGATGAATTTCAGCTTGGTCATATTGGTCACCATGTCATCCAGAAGAGTGATCCTTCCTTTGGAATTCACCTGGTCTGTAAATTTTTCCATGAGTGATGTATCAAGACAGGACAGGTCTTCATCGACAATATGGGCATCAAAGGAGGTATCAAGACTCTGCTGCCGAAGATCAACAATCTCCTCCAGGCTTAACATATGGTTGCTGTTTTTAACCCGCTTGTAATATCTGTTTTTATAGGCAACCGGCTTTACCGGGTATTCATTTATCTCAAGCACCAATACAGTTTTGCCGTCAACATCATGGATATCAGAATGGGGAAGCAGCTGGGGATAGGTGGATGTTTTGATTTCATTGAGATATTTTTGTTCTGTCTCAGGTCCTATCTCAATGCCGTTGATTTTTCCTTTGTCATCCACGCCTAAGATAACCTTTCCACCCCTGGTGTTGGCAAAGGCCACAAGAGAAATAATCACCTCTTTTCCAAAGGATGATTTAAACTCAACATTCCGGGATTCTTTTAAGCTTTTAAAATTCATATAATTCCTCTGCTTTAACCCCTGCCTGCGGGCTTTTTGAGATGTTCATGAAATCTGTTTCATGAACATCCAGGCTTGAAGTTGATTTTCTCAATTTTTTAAGATAGTTAAAAATTTTTACACATAGTTTCTGATGATGTGCTGATTTAGATTGAACCATTTTTAATATTCCAACTTTTTACTTTTGGGAATCAACATTTCTTTATCATTATAACCCGGCGGCTTGCTTTTAAAATTTGTATGCTATGCTCATCTTATCCTTATTTCAGGTTGCCACTTAAATATCATTATTGGCAGACACAAATTTAGTTTAGCGATTCGTTTTTTTGTAGTTATTTTTTTTAGTATGCGAGCACTGACATGTCAAGCAATTGCGCTAACCCACCTTCTTAATTTGGGGCTTAAAACATCCATCTGTTTTTTTCCAATGCTCGAAGTCCCTTGTTTTGGCTCTTGGAGAGCAAAGTGTCGATATTGCAAATATTGGCATTTCCGACACTTTCATTTGCTCCAAACAGCATTCCAGTTATTTGTGTTTGACATCAACCAGACATCAACATAGATTATGATCATAAAATATCTGAATGGTTCATTAACTCCAGGAGAAAAATATGGAAAACAAAACCGTATTGTACCACCGACAGAAGGATGTCGGAATTATTACCCTTAACCGCCCCCACCGCCTCAATGCCATTAATCTTGATCTGCTCAAAGGGTTTATGGAACAGCTTGACAGGGCAAAAAAGGATACAAAAGCCCGGGTGATTATCCTCACTGGAGAGGGAAAAGCCTTTTGCGCTGGTGAGGATCTAAAAGAGACGGCTTCCGGCAAAAGCATGGAACAATGGATGGATGAGGCACAAAGACTCCAGGACGTCCAGCGCATGACCATGAAACTTGGCAAACCCATTATTGCGGCAATATCCGGATATGCCCTGGGCGGCGGATGCGAGTTTGCCATGGGATGTGACATCCGGATTGCTGCTAAAACTGCTGTGTTAGGATTTCCAGAAACCACGGTGGGCATGACAGTTACAAATGCCGGTACAAAACTATTACCCCATCTTGTGGGGCTGGGTAAAGCCAAAGAACTGGTATTAACCGGAGATTTCATTGATGCTTTTGAAGCACAAAGAATCGGTCTTGTAAACAAGGTGGTGGCACCTGAAGATCTTATGGCAGAATCAATGGCCATGGCCGAAAAAATTTCAAGCCGTTCACCTCTTGCCACCAGCCTGTCACGAACTGCTCTTGATCAGGGCATGGAGGCCAGTTTTGATCAAATCATGGAACTTGAAAAAAGCCATTTGATCATATGTGTTCAAGCCGGGACAGAATTTGTGGAAAAGCGGCTCAAGGAGATGAAAGAAAAATAAACCAGGCCGGTTTTATAGAATGAGTATACATCACAGGAGAAAAAATGGAAAAGACACTGTTTAATCCGGATATGGAATCCATATCTGCATCAGACCAGGAAAAACTGGAGAAATCCCTTCTCCGCGACCAGATTGAGTATGTATACGGGCACAGCAAAATGTATCAGGATAAATTTTCAAAGGCCGGCATTACAAAAGATAAAATAAAGGATGTTAAGGATCTTGCACTTCTTCCCTTTACCACCAAACAGGAGTTGCGAGATTCCCAGAAAAGACTGGCTCCGTTTGGTGATTTTCTGGCCGCCCCTGCTGAAAAAATCAGCCGGGTTCACAGGACATCCGGTACCACGGGCAGCTTTATCTATACCGCTTTGACAAAACAGGATTTAGACCTGACCCACAATTGCGGTGCCAGGGCATTCTGGGCAGGAGGCCTTCGTCCTCACCACCGTGTTGTTCACTGCCTGAATTATTGCATGTGGATGGGCGGATATACGGATCATGCCAATCTGGAAACAACCGGTGCCACTGTCATCCCCTTTGGGGTCGGCAATTCCAGACAATTGATCCAGGTCATCAAAGATGCCGGAATAAATGCCATTTCCTCCACACCTTCCTACCCCAGACACCTGGAAAAAATAATTAAAATTGAATTCAACATGGAACCGGCCGAACTTGGCCTGAAACTTGGATTGTTTGGCGGAGAGCCCGGGCTTGAAAATCCCGTATATAGGGAACGAATAGAAACCACCTGGGGAATGAAGGCCCAGAACGCCAACTATGGGGTTTCGGATGTGTTGTGTAATTTTGCTTCCGTTTGCCTGGACAATTACAAACTCCATTTCCTGGGACAGGGAGCATTGCTTGTCCAGCTCATTGATCCTCTGACCCTGAAAGATATTCCGATTACACCGGGAGCGGTCGGTGAAATGGTTCTGACTCATCTAAAAAAAGAAGCTCAGCCTCTGGTCAGGTACCAAACATCAGATCTCATGGAAATCCTTGAAACAGGCCCGTGTGAGTGTGGCAGGACAGGATTCCGGTTCAGGATTGTGGGCAGAGCTGATGACATGCTCCATGTAAAAGGCATCAATGTCTTCCCCAACGGCATTGCTATGGTCCTGGAAGATATAGTTCCCGAAGTCACAGGCGAGTTCCAGATCATTCTGAACCACCCGTCTCCATATACGGGTCTTGATATAAAAGTGGAGCATGGGATACACATCACACCGGACAAGATGATAGATCTGAAATTAAAGATTGAGAAAAAAATTCAAGAAACCTTGAACTTTAAAGGAATTATCGAGCTCATAAAACCCGACTCAATAGAACGGAGCAAAATGGGAAAAGCGAGAAGAGTTATTCGGAATTATTGAATATATCACCTCCCGGCCCGTTTCCGGTCATGTATGCAGAATTCAATTTCACTGATCCGGTCCAATCCGTTTTTACTTGACCATATCAATCAAGAACGGATATAGTTTGACACACAATGAGAGCTATTAAAAATAAGCTGCTAATTTTGACTCAGGATTCGGATTCTTACACCCAGAAGTCACACATCGCCTCTTGATAAATGGAAAGACAAACAAAAGTTTAAGTGTTCTTTGTAAGCTACAAAAAAGGGTCTTACAATTTTATATGAAAAAGGAGGGAATACACTATGTTTTGTTACCAATGTGAACAAACGTTCAAAGGAACGGGTTGTACAGTCCAGGGCGTTTGCGGTAAAAAGCCTGATGTGGCGTCATTACAGGATTTGTTGCTCTATACATTAATGGGACTTTCCCAAGTAGCAATAGATGCCCGCAAACAAAATATCATAGATGAAAAAATAGGCGTTTTTACGGTTCAAGCTGCATTTTCTACATTAACAAATGTTGATTTTGACCCGGATAGATTTTCCAAGCTGATCCATGAAGCTGTCTTTTTCCGGGAAGATCTTAAAACCAGAATCAAAGACAGTGGCGGAAGTGTTGATTATCCTGATGGAGCTGCAAACCTTACACCCGGAACTGATCTGGAAGAACTGGTTAAGCAGGGAGAAACAGTGGGGATCAAAACGTATCCAGCTGATGATCCTGATATCCTTTCATTAAAACATACGGTCCTTTATGGAATTAAAGGTGTCAGTGCATATGCAGACCACGCTTATATTTTAGGAAAGATGGATGATAGTGTGTTTGCCTATGTTCACGAAGGGCTTGCCGCTATCCAGAGAACGGATTTAACCTTGGATGACTGGCTGGGACTGACCCTTAAATGTGGAGAAACCGCTTTAAAAACAATGGAACTGCTCGATGCCGGAAACACAGAAATATACGGGCATCCGGTTCCGACAAAGGTGCCGCTGGGATATAAACGGGGTAAAGCCATCCTGGTCTCGGGACACGATTTAAAAGATCTTGAAGAACTTTTGAAGCAGACCCAGGGAAAAGGTATAAATATTTATACCCACGGCGAAATGCTATCTACCCATGGATACCCTGAACTGAAGAAATACAACCATTTTTATGGTCAGTTTGGAACGGCCTGGCAAAAGCAGATCAAGGAGTTTGCAGATTTCCCCGGAGCAATCCTGATGACAACCAACTGTATTCAAAGACCTCAAAAATCTTATCAGGATAATTTGTTCACATCTGGAATGGTCGGCTGGCCAGGGATTCCACATATTTCCGATTTGAATTTCAAGCCTGTTATTGATCGGGCGCTTGCGCTTCCCGGATTTGTCGAAGATAAAGTTACGGGAGAGGCAACAGTTGGATTTGCCAGAAATGCCGTTCTCAATGTCGCAGACAAAGTTATTGAAGCGGTTAAAGCCGGTGATATCCGGCATTTTTTCCTGGTGGCCGGTTGTGATGGTGCAAAGCCGGGCAGAAATTACTACACAGAGTTTGTTGAAAAAGTGCCAAAGGACTGTGTTGTTCTGACGTGTGCCTGTGGAAAATACCGGTTTTTTGACCAGGATTTTGGTGATATTGGTGGTATTCCAAGACTGTTAGATGCAGGTCAATGCAATGATTCCTATTCTTCTCTTCAGATTGCAACAGCCCTTGCAAAAGCATTTAATGTCGGCATAAATGAACTACCCTTATCGTTAATTATTTCCTGGTATGAACAAAAGGCGGTATGCGTTCTTCTGGCACTGCTTCATCTGGGGATCAAAGATATTCGTTTAGGCCCGTCTTTACCGGCATTTTTAACCCCCAACATATTGGGGACGCTGGTAAAGCTGTTTGACATTAAACCGATCACGACACCAGATGAGGATCTGGCTGCAATTTTGAACTAGTAGCTTTTTCAGGGGCTGTTCGGAATGTCCCGTTCAGCCCCTATCTTTTTCAAATTTATTCTTTTAATGGCATACATCGAGTCTGTTCGTCCGGGGCAAGTTCACCAGATGCTCAATACGCTTCTATTTCATTGGCTGCGGATTACATAAATCATCTTCTTTAACGGCACCTCTTCCACAACCGCCACAAAAAAACTCGAATTTTGCGACCTGGGGTTTGCACAGGTGTTTTTTCTTTTTAGCTTGTAGACCACAACTTTCACAGCTGTATATTTCTCCTGCAGCTGTAGGATCACACAAATGTCCGCCTTCAGATGATATTTTCCCACATGATTTACACGTATAAGAAGTCATATTCCCTCCTAAGGATAAAAAATAGATAAATATAAAAAAAATAAACAAGAAAACAAGAAGATTAATTAAAGACTATACAATCCTAAAGTCTAAGTCAAATTGATTTTTCTATTGTCGAGCCTATTCAATAAAACCTTTACCAGAACAGGTCGGGCATTCATGGTCTGGGTCACATTGGCAGTCATCCAATCCGTTTTCGCCATCATTGCTTCGCCATTCCATATTACATTCGCAGTTTCCCTGGATAATTTTTTTACCATTGCATTCCGGGCATAAATTTTTAGGTTCCATTATTTATTTTCCTTAATTATATGGATTCGACACTATCTAATCTGCTTGATATTTTCCCTGAGTTGGGATATCTGAAGGCCAAGGCCGATACACTGCTTGCCATCCATGCATATTGCCGCATCTTCCGGTTCAAGAAAGGTTTTCAGTTCGTGATGATCTTTTTTAAGCGACACAACCCAGGCATTATTACTCTTGTCAAAATCGACATTCAGGTCGATTCCGCATTCTCCGATATCCGGATATGTTTTTCTGATTTTTTCACAGATTTGATCTTTGTTATACATAGTAATCCCTCCTGTCAAAATAATGTGAATGTCTATTAATTGACTCACATGTTATGATCAAAAAATAACACGGGATTCATATTTGTAAAGGTGTGTTTTTAAAAGAAAAATTTCAGGCAATGAATTATTTTGTATGGCTATTTCTTCTGAGGAGAGTCTTTTTTGCATATAAAAAAGAAATTATGGCTCCAATTTTATAATTTTAGTTCGAACCAGCATTCGGGTTGTTTTTTTAAAAATCGGCATTACATTATTTGTGTCACGAAGAAAAATAAGATCTCTTCTGACTATATATCCCAACAAGGGTTTTAAAGACCCGTCCTTATTTTAAAGGAGTTAAATATCATGGAATTTAAAAAAATACTCTGGCCGACAGATTTTTCCCCAAACGCGGAAAAAGCGCTGCCATACGTAGAATCACTGACCCAGCAATACAATGCTGAAATACATGTTCTTTACGTAATTCAGGACATAGCACATCATGAATCCTGGTATGGTGAATTTGGGAAACGGCATATAGACGAACTAATGGAATGGGCAAACAAATCTGCAAAGAAAAGACTGGATCAGATATGTGACAAATATTTGGATGAATGTCGTTTATATATAAAACATATTGCTGTTGGAGAACCTGCTGAAGAGATCATAAAATTAATCGAATCAGAAAAGATTGATCTGGTTGTAATGGCCAGTCATGGTGAAAAAGGAAGTTTTTCTTTTGGATCTGTGGCCGAGAAAGTAATAAAAAATTCAAAGGTTCCCGTTACTACGATACCCATAGCTCAGAACGCCTCTGCCTGAGCAATTAAATCGGGGTTGGTGCAGGCAGTTTTTCCATTGTTCGCCTCAATACGCTCGCTCACAATACAGGTGTCCGTTTTTACAAACAGGCTTTAACCAAAAATACTGGGTCAAGAGATGTAATCAAATTTTTTCTTGGATCTGATCAGTTTTCCATATTGTCGAATCCAGTCCAATTCTTCTTGAGTTAAAGCCCCCTGCTGTATCGCTCGAAAATTCATCATCAGCTGCTCCCTGTTTTTCGGACCGGTCAGAACCAGATGAACATTAGGGTTTGACAAAACAAATCTATAGCACAGTTCAGGTGTCAGAGGAGGTATCTTCACCTCTTCTTTGCTATTCGGCCAGGGTGGCATTTCAATATTTTTCAAAGGGTTGATTAACTGCTGCCAGGCCAAGGCAGTATAACTGACAACACAAGGATTCCGGGTTTTTAAATACGGGAAAATATCCTCTTCTGCTCCAGTATGTTTGGCATTATAACGAATCATCAGCAGATCCAATTCTGAATCCAGGGCCAATTTCCCGGCCCGTTTCCTATCATGGATGCTGGTTCCAATCGCCTTGATTTTCCCTTCCTGTTTAAGTTTCAACAATGAATCGATAATACCACTGCTATAAGCTGATGTCCGCCCCAGCCACCCGAGTTTGAAAACATCCAGGTAATCTGTATTTAATTTGCGCAAAGCTTTTTCAATACTTTGGCGTACCTGCCAGCCAAAAAATCCCCAGCCAAGCAGGGCCACCACATTCTTCTCTCTATCTTTTCGGATGACTTCCTTAATTCCTGCCGTGACCTTTTTAAAACTAGCACCCCATACCCAGTAATTAGCTCCCTGGTCTGCGGCCCATTCGACATCAGAAGAATCTATCCCGTAGTTACCGGCAATACCCATCCTGAAAACCTGTTTTTCAATTACAGGCAAAACCCTGAATGCAAAATCTTTATTAATATTATTATTTTTTGATGTCATTGGAGCTCCCAGCAAATATCCTGAATATTTTTATATTGCAATGTTTGGTATATGTCTTTATCCTTCCATTTTCATTTTTCGTCTGTAAGATAACATAATTTTACAATAATCATCAATCTAAATCATCCGTATTTACCAGGGCCCGTAACCATACCATGGTTTCAAGCCAGTTGTGCTTTTACGCAACCTGTGGGACTGAAAATATTTTCAATAAATCGTTATTTACGCTTTATGCCAACCCTGGCATTTTGAGTAAATAGAGCACATAAAATATAATGTAATGGAAGCTGTAATAATTTTATTCTGCCCTTTCCCATATATTGAATTATTTTTAAAATTTATTTGTTTTGCATCACCATTTATAGTACTGGATCTTTATAGAGTTATTGTAATAAAAGTCAAAGACATGGTTAGAAAATAATGAAAAACTCAAACACTGCTGAAATGAGTAATATTTGGATAAAATATTTATTTCAATGGATACTTTCAGCTTTTGGCTGGACAATATCAGGCATGGCTCCAGACGAGAAAAAATATATTATTATTGTTGCGCCCCATACATCTAATATTGATTTTTTTCTTGGGATTGTGGCTAAGTTCGCCATTGGAGTGAAAGCAAATTTTCTGGGCAAGGAAATTCTATTTCAACAGCCATGGGGATGGATTTTTAGCGGGTTGGGCGGATATCCAGTGAAACGAGATAAGCATTACAACCAGGTCGATCAAATTGTTAAACTTATAAATAAGAAAGATCGATTTATCTTAGCTCTTGCACCTGAAGGAACTCGTTCAAACCCGCAGCAATGGAAAACAGGATTTTATTGGATTTCAAAATTGGCAAAAATTTCTATTGTGATGGTCTCTTTTGATTATGCCCAGAAAAAGGTCACCTTTTCAGAACCTTTTTATCCAACAGAAAATATGGAAGAAGATTTTTTAGTAATGAAAAACTTTTTTAAAGGTGTAAAAGGATTCAAGGGTTTTGATACTTAGCCGGGATTCATGTAATTCTTTTTGATATTCGGCTGCTGGACAGAGATCTTGCAGAACTTTACGGGGTTCAGACCAAGGTGTTAAAACAAGCTGTAAAAAAAATATTGGTAGCTTCCCCCAAGACTTTATGTTTGAAATGACAAAAAAAGAGTTTGACAACTTGAGGCCACAATCTGTGACCTCAAGTCATGGTGGTTCAAGATACTTTCCCATGGTCTTTACAGAATAAGGATAGTCCGGAGTCTTTCTTAAATTTTGAAAAGCTTAGACTTAACCAGAAGTACTGCCTTGAAAAATAATTGCATCATGATAAAGGTTTCACACAGAGATCTTTCCGACTATCAGGCACATTTAATAAAGGGAGCTTAAAGATACCATTTGAATGGTTGAATATTTGAAAAGTTATGAATAGTTGCAAGTATCATTGACTT
>JACNHV010000359.1 GCA_014383445.1 Candidatus Desulfobacula maris
TAAGGGGTCAAAACAAAGCAAGAGGTGAATTTAGAAGAATTCAAAATTGGATTGGAAAATCAAACTCAACAATTGAAACAGCAAACTATGTTCCGCCAGAACCGCACCTTCTCTTAGATTTTTTGTCTAATTGGGAAAAATATTGCCACTACGATGAAAAAGATAAACTTGTACAATTGGCTATAATCCATGCTCAATTTCAAATCATTCACCCTTTTTTAGATGGAAACGGAAGAATTGGCAGAATTCTTATCCCGCTATTCTTGTATGAACAAAAAATCCTAAATTATCCGGCATTATATGTGAGTGAATTTTTTGAAGAAAACAGACAGGATTATTATGATAATCTAAGAGCAGTATCAGACAAAAAAGCATGGCATGAATGGATTAATTATTTTCTTGAGGCAATTACCAGTCAAGCCATTAACAACACAAAACGAGCTAAAAGTATCATTCAGCTGTATGAAGAAATGAAGCATATCATTCAAGATGTAACCAAATCACGAAATTCTTTGAAAATTCAAGATTTTCTTTTTTCAAAATTAATATTTGAAACACCAAATTTTACAGAATCAACAGAATTATCAAAACCACATGCCGCCAAGGTAATAAAAAGCTTGCTCGAAAATAAAATAATAGACACTGTCACACCCGCCCAAGGCAGACGTCCAGCAATGTATTCATTTAAGCCATTAATGGAGATCGTTAAATAATTTAACTGGCTAGCAGGACCACTGGACTCACTCAATGATTTGCTCCCGGCACCATGAATATACAGTTGCGTTTTCTTATGGTAATTTGTGACTATTAAATTTCAACAAGAAAAATGAACCGGGTGATACCGGTTATTTTTGAGGTTAGCTCACAAGGACAAAGATGTTTCGACATTACCTCAGCAAACGAAGGAATAATTTAAAGTTCCTCCGGCGTGTTTCCGGTGAGATTGGAAAGGAAATTGAGGCTTGGACATATGAATCCTTGTCGCAACCAGCCGAAGAAATCTCATTCTCACGACAAATAGATGGAATTCTGGTCTATTTCTCGATAGAAGCCTACGAACGAAACGAGAGTGGTGATTTGCATGTTTGTGTCGATGTGGAAGCACTGATCCCAACATTTCCGTATATGAAGCGCCCCTCCTACGTCTTTTGGAAGTGCAGAGACGGGAGCGTACATTACTAAAAGAGCTAACCAGGCTGCTGCTCGCGAGCGCGCGGCTTTATGCGCGTCCGTGAGCAGCAGCGTTATGTGTTGAAAAAATAGAGAATCTATATGGATGAAATAAAGAAAACAGGTGGTGCAAGAATAGGAATGATGACTGCTACTTGGCCATTTGCTACGCTGAAAGTCAACAAAAATACGCTTGAACTCAATGCGACAATTCTTGGCAATCTGTTTTTTACCCCAAAAGATATCACTTCGATAGAGCCTTATGGCCTCATTCCATTTTTGGGGCAAGGTATAAAAATCAATCACAGAGTAAAGTCTTATAAATCGAAGGTGATATTCTGGACATTAGGTAGTCCTAAAGAGCTAATCAAAAAAATTGAGAGGATTGGTTTTTTGGGTAATTCATCAATAGTGCCAAAAGATTTACAAATAGAAATAGATCAAAAACAAAAAAGAGGTGGATTCCCAATAAAAACCAAAGCTGCAATACTAATTGTGATAATTTGGAATTTATTGTTTTCAATAGACCTACTCAAATTATTCAGAGAAGGGCTAAAGGGATCACCATTAGGAGTAGGTGCACAGCTCGCTATAGGTTTCGTTTTTCTTACTTCAATCTTACTGTTGACTTCAAAATTTGTGAAAAAACTTCTTTTGAAAGAAGGCTATGAAATTGATGATATTAGAAAATTTATATACTTCTTAATGTTTATCTGCGGATTTTTATTCATAAATATATCTGTGATTCCTTAGCGATGTTTTCATGCCAACACTAATGACCATATATATAGCAAGGAAATCAAGGATATAAAACCACATAACAAGGCTAATTCAGCCGCCGTAAAAAGCTGCGCGGCTGATTAGCAGCGTTGCACGTAGGCAAGCTAGTGAACTCAACATTATAATACACCTGAAAAAGGATACATTAATGATCGTATTTTTCTCGTATAAGGTATTCAATATATGAACCCATTATGGATTTTGGCGGCATTTCTATTTGGTGCTATTATCAGCAGAATCGGTCTGCCTCCCCTTGTGGGATATCTGCTGGCCGGATTTGCACTGAACAGTTTCGGTGTTACAGGCGGAGAACTACTGGAATCCGTAGCCGATGCTGGTGTTACGCTGCTTCTGTTCACCATCGGACTGAAGCTGAAAATCAAAAGCCTTGCAAAACCCGAAGTCTGGGCAGGTACATCCATTCACATGATTGTAACAGTGATTATTTTCGCCTTTTTGGTCTGGATGCTTGGCTTTTCAGGGATACCCCTTTTGGACCAATTGACCTGGCAGACATCGCTGCTGATTGCGTTCGCCCTGAGTTTTTCCAGCACGGTCTTTGCCGTGAAAGTGATAGAGGGAAAAAAGGAGATGGCTTCGAAGTATGCGGCTTTCGCAATCGGCATCCTGATTATGCAGGATATTATTGCGGTTGTCTTTCTGGCGGTGTCCACAGGAAAAATTCCTTCCGTATGGGCCGTGCCTTTTTTGGTGTCGCTTATTATTGCAAGACCTATTCTTGGAAGACTCATGGCCATGTGTGGTCATGGCGAACTGCTGATGCTCTTCGGCATCCTGATGACGGTTGGCGGGTACAGCGGATTTGAATTTGTCGGATTAAAAGGTGACCTTGGGGCGCTGGTGGTGGGAATGCTTTTCGCCGCTCACCCCAAAGCCCCGGAACTGGCCGACAGGTTGCTTGGATTCAAAGATTTGTTTTTGATCGGCTTTTTTTTAAATATCGGCATTTCCGGCTCTCCAACACTCGCAGGTTTCATGATCGCGCTGCTACTGGCCCTGGTCATGCCGTTCAAGACCGGTTTGTTTTTTATCCTTCTTACCCGTTTCAAGCTGCGCGCCCGCACTTCGTTACTTGCCTCCCTCAGTTTGTCCAATTACAGTGAGTTTGGTCTTATTGTCGGCTCAATCGGGGTTGCCAACGGCTGGATCGGCAGTGAATGGCTTGTGGTAATTGCCATTGCACTTTCACTGACCTTTATCATGGCAGCACCCTTGAACTCAGCTTCCCACAAAATATATGCGCGTGTTTCAAGCCGCTTGAAATATTTCGAGACTTCGACCCGGCTGCCGGGAGATGCGCCCCTTGATCCGGGCGATGCTGAAATTGCGATCATCGGTATGGGCGGCGTCGGAACGAGCGCCTACGATGAATTAAAGCGTAGATACGGTGATATAGTGATTGGTATTGATTTTAACACGGAAAAAGTGGAAGAACACCAGAAAAATGGAAGACGTGTATTTTTCGGAGACGCCGGCGACAGTGATTTCTGGAAACGCATCGAACCTTCCAAAAGCCTGGTCTGCCTGGTCATGCTAGCCCTGCCTGATCCCCGGACATGCATATTTTCAATTCAACAGATGAAGGAAAGAGATTACAAAGGTCAAATCACTGCGTCTGTCCGCTATGAGGACGAAATGCAACTCTTAAAAAATGCAGGGATTGATGCCGCTTACAATTTATATGAAGAAGCAGGAGTTGGTTTTGCTGACCATGTTTGCGAGCATATGGATTATTGTAAACTCAAGAATGTCGAATTATGAAGGATTCAAGTATCCTCTTGATTTTTTCAGGATTATACAACAATCAAAATGAACTCAGACAAGCTGGTTATTTTGGTGTTCGATAGAGGAATATCAGGATGAAGATCCTAATTGTGACGCTTGGTACACGAGGTGATGTTCAACCCTATATCGCATTGGGCCGGGCACTTATGACGTCTGGTAATGACGTCACCATTTGTACTTGTGCGCATTTTGAGCCTTTTGTACGGGAATACGGTTTAGGCTATGCTTACGTTAACAACGACTTTATCGATTTCATGCACACACCAGAGGGGAAAATCCTCCTTGGGAATGCAGGAAGCGCCTGGGAAACCCTGATCACTCTTGTACGTATGATTCCAAAGTTCGGGAATCTTCAGGAGCGGCAGATGGCAGACGTATGGGAGGCGTGTAAGGACTCAGCTCCGGATCTGATTCTGTACCATATGAAGGCTCTTGGTGCGCCAGACTTTGCCGAGAAACTCGGGGTGCCATGCATGCTGGCCTTCTGGCTCCCATTGTTTGTACCGACAACCCGATTCCCAGCGATGGGGTTCCCCGATCTTCCCTTAGGACCCGGGTATCGTTGGCTGACCTATCAATTCATTAGAAGGATGATGATTATTTCAAGCAAGAGAGTCAGGCAGTGGCGCAAACAGCACGGGCTGCCCCTAAGCAGCCCTGGTCTCAGAATGCAGCTTCCGGATGGCCGCCCAATCCCAGCGTTGCATGGTTTCAGCCGACATATAATCCCTCCTCCAGAAGATTGGGACAAGACTGCTACTGTGACAGGTTACTGGTTTCTCAACCAAGATGAGAACTGGAATCCTCCAAAATCCTTGACCGACTTCCTGTCAAGGGGTGAACCGCCAGTGTACTTTGGGTTTGGAAGCATCTTCGGACGTGATCCAAAGCATACCACACAGATCATTTTGGAAGCAGTTCGCCGTACAGGAGTGCGAGCGGTTCTTGCCCAGGGTTGGGGTGGGCTTGAACCAGCTGATTTTGTACAATCAGAATCAATCATGTTTATTGAAGCCGCACCGCATAATTGGCTCTTCCCGCAGGTCAGCGCTGTCGTGCACCATGGTGGATGCGGAACGACTGCCGCCGGACTGCTGGCAGGAAAACCGAACATTATCTGTCCGTTCTTCGGAGACCAGCCCTTCTGGGGACGGCACGTAGAGCGCCTCGGAATTGGGCCGTCTCCAATACCACAGAAAAGGCTAACCGTTGAACGTCTCTGCCACGCTATTGACGTGGTGATGAATGACTCAACCATGCGCCAAAACGCTGCTGCATTGGGCAACCGTCTTCAAAAGGAAAACGGCACATCTAATGCGGTAGAATTCATAAATCAATGGATGAGCAATGAATTCGGGGAATACCATACTTAATTTCAACAAGTGAAATGCTGCCGGATAAACCACAGATTTCAATAGTTATTTAAAAAAAGTATGAATATGGAAATTGGTACTATATTAAATTGGAATGAAGAAAAAGGTTTTGGGTTCATTGCCTGTGGTTCGCCAAAAAAGAATCCGGGAGAAAATGCATGGTAATTTGATCTTGAGCTATAGTTTAAGCCAACTTTAATTTTTTAAATCTGGTCAAATTTTAATAACAGGATTTAATTAAGCCTTGAAGATACGGCAAGATTTCAAATACAGGACGCAGTTATACAGACATTTTGAATTACAATTTTTTGTTTTCGAAAAAACAGCTTAAGCAGCTTTACCCCATTTATACATATGGTGTAATCCACCGATTCTGGGAAAAGAGATAATTCTTGCAGATTTGAATGGTTTGTTTTGGATTTCTCGTCCGTTTGGGGAATCCCGACTTAATGCCAAATGGCATCTTTCATTGTTGTAATATTTAAAATATTGGTTCATAAAGTCCCTCAATTGGTCTTCGTTAAAGATAATGATTTGATTTAACATATCATTTCGAACTGAAAGGACAAAACGTTCGGCCACACCATTTTGCCAGGGACATTTGTAACTTATGACTTTTGGTTTTATATCCATATTCTTTATGAATTGCTTTACCCGGACAGAAAAGATTGAATCCCGGTCAAAGATCAAATACTTTGGTGCGCTGTCAAAAGGAAATGCGTTTTTCAACTGCTGAACCACCCACTCTGCTGTAGGATGCTCAGTAACATTGAAATGAACGATTTTTCTTCTGGCATGATCAATAATGAAAAATACATAAAGAGTCTTGAAACTAATGGTTGGGACGGTAAAAAAATCCATGCCCATTATGTATTCGCGATGATTCTTTAAAAACACTTTCCATTGTTGCCTTTTGTCCTTTGTTTTATCAGGGTTATCGGGTCTAATTTTTTTAAGATATCGAGATATGGTTCTTTGAGAAACCTGTTTTTCAGTATAGCCAAGCTTCAAAAGTTCAGAATATATTCTGGGAGCTCCCCAGATAAAATTTTCAGTGGCCATTCTTTTAATAATTTGTTGGATTTCCAGTTTTATTGATGGCCTGCCAGGTGTTTTACGTTCAGTAGACTTTTTAGTCCAATATTTCTTGAAACGCCGCCTTTGCCAGTCGATAACCGTTTCGGGTTTAACAATTATCAGAGCATCCATCCATTTTGGCCAGGCCTTTTTTAATGCAACTAACAACGAACGGTTCAGATCAGTGATGCTTTTATGTTCTTCGTTTGTAGCCTGGTAAGTTACCAATTGCTGTCGAAGTTCTATGGTTTCCAGAACAAGGTCATTTTTTGATTTGAACAGGATTTGAATTATTGTGAACTGAAAAGTCAACAGCCGGATTAACAACCGATACATTATGTGCTCCTAATTTAATTTTCAGCAAGAAGCACAACTGAATATCAGGTTCGTTTGGTATTGACAATAAATTTTGAAAAACCTTCAATACGCTGATATTGTGGCATGATCCTATATTGGCAAACCACAACTCATTCAAATCATTTTTATTGACTTTGAGTTAAATAATCACGATAATTGACTCAATATTTGAGTTGTTTGCTCCGATTAAACGACTCAAAAAAAAATTCAATTAACAAAAGGATTTGACTCATAACATGAAATATATCTGGAGAAATAAGTCCTGGCCTGATTTTACATGGGACAGTGACCTTTTGCTTAAGCCTTTAGGTGATGTCCGGTTCAATCAAGGATCTTTAATTGCCCAGATCAGGGATTTGGGGTTTGATATCCAACAGGCCGCTCGTGCTGACGTTTTGGTGGAAGAAGCGCTAAAAACATCTGCTATTGAAGGCGAAACCTTAGACCCGGATGCTGTCCGATCGTCTGTAGGAAGGCATCTTGGAATACCTGATGCCGGTTTTAAAAACGTGGATGATCAAAAGGCGGATGGTCTTGTACAAATCCTTCTGGATGCGACAAAAAGTCATTCCAAAGAATATACCTCTGACAGACTTTTTTCCTGGCATGCGGCTCTGTTCCCTACCGGATATTCAGGCATGGTCAAAATTAATGTAGCACAATGGCGGGATGACAAACAAGGGCCAATGCAGGTTATTTCAGGACCTGTCGGGAAAAAAAAGGTTCATTTTGAAGCACCTCCAGCCAGTTTACTTGAATCTGAAATGAGTGCTTTAATTTCCTGGATCAATAAAAAGGAAAATACAGACGGTATAATAAAAGCTGCTGTATGCCATTTATGGTTTATTACTATCCACCCATTTGATGATGGAAATGGCAGAATTGCAAGGACTTTGACAGATATGCTGCTGGCCCGTGATGAAAACAGTTCCAAGCGATTTTACAGTCTTTCATCACAGATACTGGCTGAGCGGAATGATTATTACGACATATTAAATGCGACTCAAATAGGAAGTCTGGATATTACAATTTGGCTGGAATGGTTTATAGGATGTATGAACCGTTCAATTTTGAGTTCCAACTCATTGCTGGAGAAAATAATGGCTAAGGCAAAATTTTGGAAGGCCTTTGCCCAGACAAGGCTTAATGATAGGCAGACAAAGGTCATCAATCGATTGCTTGATTTAGGACCAGAAGGTTTTTTAGGCGGGTTGAAAAATAAAAAATATATGGGGATGGCCCATACCAGCCGTGCAACAGCACAAAGGGAACTGTCCGATCTTGTACAAAAAGGTATTCTTATCAAACTCCCTGGTGGTGGAAGAAGTTCAAGCTATGATCTTGATTGGAGTAAATGCAGGGAATAGCATATTTAATAATTCTGAAAGACAAAAAATCAAAACCAGAAAAATGCACCGGATTTCACCGGTGATTTTCATGTTAGGGAGATCACATCTAAAGAATAGAGTCACCTACTAAAGGCGGATTTTAAAATATAAGTTGTGAAATTCTTAAAAGGGTGATTAAGGATAGAGAAACAATAAAGACAGGAGGCGAAACAAATGCCGATCCATTTCAATGACCTGGACGTCATTTCTGAAGTTGCGGGACTCCGTTCCGCCTTGATTGTTCCCTGCTATATGTGTCCTGCAGTAACTGTAGCCGTACGAGAGAATAAACCCTTCATTCAATTCTTCAGAAATTTTCTAAAATCAGCTCCTTTTGAGCGATACATGACGACACTGCAGTCCCGACTAAAAGAGCATGGTGTGAAAACAAGGATTTTCAGAAGCATTCCTTCTCACGAATGGTTCATGTGTATGTGGACTTTGGGAAAGCGGAAAAAGCTGCAGAAATGCTCGGAACCATATGATGCCATAGTCGTGTTTGGTTGCGACTCTGCCACTGAAACAGTTCGAAATGTGGTTAAATCAACGGACTGCAAAGTGATTGAAGGCATGGAGGTTGCCGGAATTATGAACGCACAGATAAAGTTCAGTTTAACAGGAAACGTTTCGTTTGAGAACTGCAAGACGGTTCCCATATCCGGTTAAACATGCAAAGGGACACGGTTTGCACAAGCAAAAAGAGATGTTGGTGCGGCTTCTATCTGGCCTAAAATTTACCGTGGCAGTAATTTTGGCTGGTGAGAAGGTTTCCCACAGCGCAAATGTAAACCGAACAATGTAAACCCTTGAAGTATTAAGATAGAGGTTGTGCAAATGGAGCAAATACAAACCCGCTATGCCAGGAACGCTGATATACATGTTGCCTATCAGGTTTTTGGTGAAGGCGATGTTGATCTCATCTTTGTGCCCGGGTTTATCTCCCATATAGAAAACTACTGGGATGAACCGAATTTGGCACGATGGCTGCGGCGACTGGGAAGTTTTTCTCGAACAATTCTGTTCGATAAGCAGGGCACAGGTCTTTCGGACCGTGTCGGTACAATACCAGGTTTGGATGTACGAATGGACGATGTCTGCTCAGTCATGGACGCAGAGGGAATCGAGAAAGCAGCAATATTTGGTATATCTGAAGGTGGATCACTGACCACACTCTTTGCTGCCTCGCACCCTGACCGGGTCCGGGCTCTGATTCTGTTTGGCGCATTTGCCCGATTTTCTTCCTGGATTCCAAACCAGGAAGCAATGGAAAGTTTTTTCCAATATATAGACAATGATTGGGGAAGAGGTGAAAGCCTGATGATGTTTGCTCCAACCATGGAAAACGATCCGACATTCAAACAGTGGTGGGGTAAGTTTGAACGACTTGGCGGAAGCCCTGGATCTGTAAAAAATCTTATTCTCATGAACAGCCGGATTGACATTGCGGACATTCTGCCATCGGTTAAAGTGCCCGCTTTGGTCATTCATCGAAGAGATGACATTGCCGTGGATGTTGAAGCCGGCAGGTTCCTTGCACAATCGATCCCAAATGCAAAATATAAAGAACTCTCTGGCGTTGACCATGTACCGTGGGTCGGCAAAAGTTCGAATCAGATTCTTAACGAGATGTCCATGTTCCTGACCGGTGCTTTTCCACAAATGGAAATGGACCGTATCCTGACCACCGTGCTATTTACCGACATTGTAGAGTCAACCAGGCATCTATTGGAAATGGGTGACCAGCGATGGCGGAACCTCCTTGAACGTCACCACGGTATTGTCCGTGAAAACCTGAAACAATTTCGGGGCCAGGAGATCGATACGGCAGGGGATGGTTTTTTTGCAATTTTTAATGGGCCGGCGCGCGCGATTCACTGCGCCTGTGCCATCACAGGGGCCGTAAAGGGTCTTGGGATTTCGATCCGGGCGGGTTTACATACGGGAGAGTGTGAGGTGTCTGCCGGCAAGGTCAGTGGGATTGCAGTTCATATCGGGTCGCGTGTGATGGGGCAGGCGGGTCCTGGAGAGGTTCTCGTTTCAAGTACAGTCAAAGATCTGGTAGCTGGATCGGGTCTGCATTTTATTGATCGTGAAGGAATTACCTTGAAAGGTATCCCAGGTGAAAGGCGTCTGTTTGCTGTAAAACAAGACCTTTGAGAAGGACAGGCCTTCAGAAGGAAAAAATTGGGATCAGGAATATGAGCCTTAAAACTGTATGGATTGATACTTTGTATAAAGTTGCTACGGGGAGCCGGAATGTCCGCAACTTTTTCACACCGATAGGGGCGATCGTCTACGGTCTATTATTGTTCGGTTTTGTTGTCATTGCCCTTTATGTAGACCGATTAATAGGACTCACCAACATATTTTCCAATCCTCTCAATCTGGTTTTATCCGTACCGATTTTTTTGCTTGCATTGTTTTTAATTGGATGGTCGGTTCAAAATTTTCTTGCCGCAAAGGGTACACCAGTTCCTTTCAATCCTCCGTCTCAATTGGTCACTACCGGGCCATACGCTTACACACGGAATCCAATGCTTACGGGTGTGTTTTCCCTTCTCTTTGGTTGTGGCGTGTTTTTTGGATCTCTTTCTCTTCTTTTTGTATTCACACCACTTTTTATTTACATTAATTTTTGGGAACTCAAATCGATTGAGGAACCAGAACTCGAAAAGAGATTGGGTGAAGACTATGTTAAATATCGGGAAAGAACACCAATGTTTTTCCCTAACCTAATGGAAATATTTAGAAAAAGATAATAGAAAAAAGAAAAGGGGCAGCCTCGATAAACCTTGTAGGCTTGAAGCTGTCCAATTCAGAGCTCACATTTGATTTGGAAGAAAGAATTAATCAAACGCTCCTCTGTTTCATGGCTTTATTTTGACATAGACCTCAATATGGACTAAATTAAGGTCAAATTAATTATGGAGAACAACATGAAACTCA
>JACNHV010000226.1 GCA_014383445.1 Candidatus Desulfobacula maris
TCGAATCAAACAAATAGGTTCGAATCAAACAAATTTGAAAACCGGCGGACAATGAATAGTCCGTCGGTTTTTGTTTATGAAAATAAATATTAAAATACCTGAAGATTTAAAAGATACCCGCCTTGATACGGTAATCGCAACTTTCAGCAAAGCCTGTTCCAGAAGCCTTGCTGTAAAACTCATAAACAACGGCACGATCCTTGTTAATAATGAAAAAAAGAAACCCGGGTTTAAGCTAAAACCCAATGATATTATAACCGGAATTATCCCTGATTCTGACATAGACATTCCTGTGTTACCTGAAAACATTCATCTGGATATTGAATTTGAAGATGATCATATTATTGTGATTAACAAAAAACCAGGGATGATTGTCCATCCTGGTCCGGGGAATCAGACGGGAACTCTTGTGAACGCACTATTATTTCATGAACCAAAAATAAAAGGTGTGGGACAGGACCCTTTCCGATGCGGTATTGTTCACAGGCTGGATAAAGATACCAGTGGATTAATGGTTGTTGGGAAAACAGAGACAGCTTTGGATTTTCTGCAAAAAGAATTCAAACAGCGGCGGGTGGAGAAAAAATATCTTGTCCTTGTTACTGGAAATTTGCCGGAGGATCAAGGAGAAATAAACCTTCCCATCGGCCGGCATCCAGTTAAAAGAAAAATAATGTCCATAAACCATGAACATGGGAAACCAGCCAGAACATGCTGGAAAATCAAAAAGCAATTTAAGTCAGCCTGCCTTGTTGAAGCGCTATTAAAAACAGGAAGGACCCATCAAATCAGGGTTCATTTTTATGCCATTGATCACCCATTGATTGGGGACCCTATCTATCAGCCCAGAAGATACCGTAAAAAAAAGAGCATAGCTCCCAGGCAAATGCTTCACTCCTGGCAACTTGCTTTCAGACATCCTTATTCCGGCAAAAAAATGCAATTTAAAGCAGACCTGCCTGAAGATTTTTTACAGATAGAAATGCTGCTTGAATCGCTTTCCTGAATAAAAGGTAAAATATGTCAAAAAATTAAAATGTGATTATGATTCCTGCCCATGCATTGGCCCTCATGTAAATTCAACCAAACAGATCGGAAAGTTTAAAATCACAACAACAGGGTTTGAAGACGGTGTTTTAAGGATCAGATTCAAGCTTTTGTGATTTTATCGGCTTTTATTCTTCTTTAAGTTCTTCAATGAAATCATCGTACATATCCTCAGTATTACATAAAACTTTGTCAATTTGTTTGATGCTTATAGTATGCGGGATTTTTTTTCTTGCACTTCTCAATGCATATAAAAATTTATTGCGCTTATCCAGATCAGGGGCGCAAATATCGAAAAGCTTAATCAGTTCTTCAATCATTACATCTATTTTTGATATGGCCTTCATCTGATGGGCCTTGGTTTTTTTTTGTACAATTAGAGCATTGTGGTTTTGAACCATTTTCAATAATCTGTCAGCTTCTGTGATGAAATTGTAAGGATAAGATGATGCTAAAATTTGGTTTAATCTGTTAAGCCCGGAAAATATTTCTTGGGTTTTCTTTATCTCAGTTAAGTTAACATGAAATTCTTCAATCGATTTAATCAACAACTCCCAGAATTTAACCTGCCTGGTATAAAATTCTGAAATAATTTTCACATCATAAGCCATTTTTTCGATTTTTTCTTTATTAGTATAGCAAGCGTAAATCAGGGAATAAGAGTCTTGTCTGGTCAGGATTATTTTTAATGATTGCAAATGTTCATTAATTTCTTTGTAGCCTGGATAAAATGGTTTTTGAGCAATGGGTTTGAATGAATTAAGACTGGTCTCCCATTTTTTTAAATCCAATAGCAGGGAGCGGGAAAAACTATACTGGTCATCAAAACTATTTTGATTTTTCCCCTTGGATAATTTTTGATAAAACAAGGTCACATCTTGAAATATAGAATTCTCTACATTTTTGTTTGTAATTATTTCCACATATTTTTCTGGAGATTTGAGTAAAATTTGTTTGGTTTCAAATGGGGTAATATTTTTCCCATCAACCCTGAAATGTATTTTTAATTCCTGTGCTGACCAGAAAATATATTGAAGCGTATCGATTTCTGGGAAATCATACATTTGCTTTAAATGGGCAACAAATTTATCCAGGACTACCTGTCCTTGGTTTTCAAATTGCTTGATGATACATGCAATTACAAAATATTGTTCTTCCTGGGGGTTATTGTCAAATCCAAATGTCAACTGTCTTGGGCCCAGTATTATTTCTTTTATAATTTGTATTTTCATGATCTGAAATCTTTTTTATACTTTTCTTGACAAAAAGCAAGTTCTTATCTATTTATGCGCCTATGGGTATAATATAGACTCACATTATTCTGCCTTGGAATATGGGTCATTATACTATATATTAAAAGGTAAAGAGTAATGCGTAAAGAGACAGCATTAGAAGTTTAGAGCCGCTCTTTTGAGTGGGGATGATAGTTGAATCGAAAAGAATATCAGGAAACTGGACAAGAATAAATTACTTGGCTTAACTGCAGACTTGAACAGGCTAAATGGTACAATAAGGAGGGGTAATGGAAGAACGCTTAGAAAAAATCTTATCATGCTACGAAGGTAAAAATATTGAATTGATTCCGATTTTACAACAAGTTCAAACCGAGCTTGGCTACCTTCCGGAAGAAGCAATGTGCAAGGTTGCAAGGTTTGTTGGTGTGCCGGAAAGCCGTGTTTACGGGGTAGCAACCTTTTATGAACAATTCAGGTTCACACCCATGGGAAAAAACAAGGTAACTGTTTGCAGGGGTACTGCCTGCCATGTTCGCGGGGCTCAGCGGATTCTTGAAGAAATTGAGAACAAATTGGATATAAAAGAGGGGCAAACCACACAAGATCTCTCGTACACTTTAGAAACAGCTGCATGTATTGGGTGCTGTGCACTAGCACCGTGTGTAATGGTCAACGATGATGTAAAAGCCAAATTGACCATAAAAAACGTGGAGTCGCTTTTTGCTAAGGAGGAAAACAATGAAATTCACTGATATAAAAAAGCGTGCAGAAGATGAGTGGAACGAACTGCAACAAAGCGATACTCCGAAAATTTATATTGGTGCAGCTACTTGCGGTCGTTCAGCCGGTGCATTAGCGGTCAAACAAACATTTGAAGATGAGATCGAAAAAAGAGGTATTGATGCAAAGGTAGTTGAAGTAGGATGCTTTGGCCCCTGCTACACAGAACCGCTCGTCAATATCGTAAAATCGGATGGTTCAAATATCTTCTACAAAAATGTGAACAGCAAGATAGCATTGGAACTGGTTGAAAAGTATATCCTCGGTGATGATCCTCTGGCACCTTATGCCTTGGGAACAGTTGGGGATAAAAAGGTGCCCGGAATTCAAGATTTAATGGGGACACCCTTTTTTAAGTCCCAGGCAAGAGAACTTTTTCATAATACCGGCATTATTGATCCAACAAACATTAACCACTATATTGCTCAAAATGGCTATAGTGGGTTGGCTGCAGTCCTCAAAATGAAACAGACCGATGTTATTGAAGAAATAAAGATATCAGGGCTCAGAGGCAGGGGCGGCGGCGGATTTCCCGCCGGACGTAAGTGGGAAGCCGGGCTTGCATCAAAGGGTGAAGAAAAGTATATCGTCTGTAATGCTGATGAGGGTGATCCAGGCGCATTCATGGATCGATGTACCCTGGAATCAGATCCCCATGCCGTTCTGGAAGGAATGGTTATTGCCGGTTATTCAATTGGAGCCACTAAGGGCTATGTTTATGTTCGTGCAGAATATCCCCTGGCAGTTAAGCGTTTCAATGGTGCCATCAAGCAGGCACATGAAATGGGGTTCCTTGGGGACAACATTATGGGCACTGATTTTAAATTTAATATTGAGTGTTTTCTTGGGGCCGGCGCATTTGTCTGCGGTGAATCAACCGCTCTGACCTTGTCCATAGAAGGTAACAGGGGAATGCCGAAAGCGGCTCCGCGACCCAGGACAACGGAAGAAGGCCTTTTTAATAAGCCCACTGTGTTGAACAATGTTAAAACTTTTGCTTATGTTCCTCAGATCATCACCCGCGGAGGCGCCTGGTTTGCAGGTATTGGAACTGAAAAAAGCAAGGGTACGGCAGTCTTTGCTCTAACTGGAAAGGTAAATAATTGCGGTTTGATTGAAGTCCCCATGGGAATCTCTCTGCGGGAAATTATCTTTGATATCGGCGGTGGAATTTGTGATGGTGGACAGTTTAAAGCGGTTCAGACGGGAGGTCCTTCAGGCGGCTGTCTGCCGGCTTCTTTTCTGGATACACCTGTGGATTATGATTCACTGCTCTCTGCCGGGTCCATGATGGGCTCAGGCGGCATGGTGATTCTGGATGAAAGCACGTGCATGGTTGACATTGCCCGGTATTTTCTGGATTTTACCCAAAAGGAATCCTGCGGACAATGTACCCTTTGCAGAGTCGGCACAAAACAGATGTTGTACCTTTTGCAGGACATTACCCAGGGAAAAGGGCAGCCCGGAGATATAGATCTGCTTGTGGAAATGGGCGAAGCTGTAAATGCAGGCTCTCTTTGTGGTCTGGGGCAAAGTGCGGCAAATCCTGTTCTGACCACTATAAAATATTTTCGTGAAGAATATGAAGCCCATATCAATGATAAAAGTTGCCCGGCCCTGGCATGCAAAGAGCTGATATCGTATCTTATCGATGCAGATAAGTGCAAGGGGTGCACGATCTGCGCCAAGGCCTGTCCTACCGAGGCCATTACCGGTGAAAAAAAGCAGGTTCATATACTAGACCAGGAAAAATGTATCCGATGCGGCATGTGTTTTGAAAAATGTCCTAAGAAATTCCGTGCAGTGGAATGCGTCCCCGGACGTATAAATTAAGGAGGTAACAAGTGACGGAGAGAATCGAACTAACAATAAACGGCTTGTCGGTTACAGCCGACAACGGCATGACCATATTGGATGCAGCGCTTAGGAAGGGGATTTACATTCCACATCTTTGCCATCATAGAGAATTGGAACCTATAGGGGCCTGCAGGCTTTGCCTGGTAGAAATCCAGGGAGAGTGGAAAAAAACAGTCATTTCATGCAAGACAGAGGCTAAGGATGGAATGGTTGTATTAACCGAGACACCGGAGATCCAGAAAATAAGGCAGATAAACGTGGAACTTTTAGTGGCAGACCACGACACTGACTGCCTTAACTGTTTCCAGAACACCAAGTGTGCATTACAGCGGGTGGCCGATCATGTCGGAATGGATAAAAAACGGCTTCATCGGTTGAAAAAACCAACTGAATTACTGCCCATAGATGATTCTAATCCATTTTTTAATTTTGATCCAAACCGGTGTGTGCTATGTGGCATTTGTGTGCGTACCTGTGACGAGATTCAAAACATCCAGGCCATTGATTTTGTTCATCGGGGAGTGGGTACAAAAGTTGCCGGTTTTGGTGACAGGCCCCGGCTGGAATCCAATTGTGAGTCATGTGGTGAGTGCATTGTTCGTTGCCCGGTTGGTGCATTGACTGAAAAAGACGCGGTAAAGCCAACCCACCAGGTAAAAACGATTTGTTCCTTTTGTGGCTGCGGCTGCGGACTGGTGCTGGGAGTCCGGAACAATCGGCTGGTCAGCGCCCGGGGAGATGTGAGCAATATGGCCAGCAAAGGCAGGCTTTGTGTCAAGGGCCGCTTTGGTTATAAATTTGTAAATCATCCTGAACGGTTGACTTCCCCCCTGGTTAAGCGGGATGGCAAGTTTGTCGAAGTGGGTTGGG
The DNA here is from genome assembly GCA_014383445.1 of Candidatus Desulfobacula maris. GTDB lineage: Bacteria > Desulfobacterota > Desulfobacteria > Desulfobacterales > Desulfobacteraceae > Desulfobacula > Desulfobacula maris. Next base: position 5,790 of record JACNHV010000226.1, read on the forward strand.
ATGAGGCTCTAACCCTGGTGGCGGATAATTTTTCCAAGAATAAAGGAGATAAGTTTGCAGGTATTTCCTCGGCCAAGGCAACAAATGAAGATAATTATGTCTTTCAAAAGTTTACACGGGCCGTTATGGGAACCAATAATTTAGATCATTGTGCGCGTCTCTGACATGCTCCCACTGTGGCCGGTCTGGCCACCTCTCTGGGAAGCGGTGCAATGACAAATACAATATCTGAACTTGGCAAGGCCTCAACGATTCTGGCCATTGGCACCAATACCACCGAGGCTCATCCCATTGCAGCTTTGCAGGTGAAAGATGCAGTGCGAAACGGTGCCAAGCTTATCGTTGTTAATCCCAAGGAAATTGAGCTTTGTAAAAATGCTGCGGTTTTCATACAAAATAAGCCAGGATCAGATGTCGCCGTGCTCATGGGAATGATGCGGGTGATTCTGGAAGAGGGCCTTCAGGACAAAACTTTTATCAAGACCCGTTGTGAGGGATTTGACGAGTTTGAAAAATCACTGGAAGCATTTGATCTGGATACTGTGGAAAAAATTACCACTGTACCAAGGGAAAAAATTATCAAAGCTGCCCGGATCTATGCCACTCAAACCCCTAGCTCCATCATTTATTGCATGGGTATTACCCAGCATGTTCACGGTACTGACAATGTGTTAGCTGTCAGCAACCTGGCCTTGCTCACGGGCAATATCGGCAAACCTTCAACGGGTGTTAATCCCCTTAGAGGTCAGAACAATGTTCAGGGTGCCTGTGATATTGGCTGTCTGCCCAATGTTTATCCCGGATACCAGTCAGTCGCTTCTCCTGACGTCAAAGCAAAATTTGAATCAGCCTGGGGAGTTGAATTAAACTCCACGCCAGGCCTGACCCATACTGAAATATTTGACGCTCTCCTTGAAGGTCGAATCAAATCCCTTTATCTGGTAGGTGAAAATCCCGTCTTAAGTGAAGCCAATGCCAGCCATGCTATAGAAGCCATGGAAAAAGCGGATTTTATGGTTGTCCAGGACATATTTATGACGGAAACAGCGGAATTAGCAGATGTTGTTCTACCCGGAGCTGCCTTTGCTGAAAAGGACGGCACGTTTACAAATACTGAACGCAGAGTTCAGCGGGTGCGAAAGGCGGTTGATCCTGCAGGGGATGCAAAACCGGACTGGTGGATAGCCTGTGAGCTGGCAAAACGACTCGATGGCAAAGGGTTTGATTTTTCAGGCCCGTCAGAGATCATGGACGAGATAGGTTCGCTTATCCCATCCTACAAAGGTATCTCCTATTCACGGCTGGAAAAGGGCAGTCTGCAATGGCCTTGTCCGTCAGCTGATCATCCCGGCACACCCTTTCTGCATGCTGAAAAATTTGGCACTGACAGTGGCAAGGGCAAATTCAAGCCCCTGGTATATCGAAAACCAGGCGAAGTAACTGATGAGGAATACCCCCTGCTTCTTACCACAGACAGAAGTCTGTTCCACTTTCACAGTACCATGACACGCAGGGTATATGGACTGAATATCCTGGGAAAGGAAGAGCTGTTGAAGATTCACCCCAAGGATGCTGAGCAATTGGGAATAGCAGACGACCAGATGGTGCGGGTGGTATCCAGACGGGGAAAGGTAGATGTCAAGGTAAAGGTCACGGACAAGTGTCTGACTGGAACAGTGTCCATGGGGTTTCATTTTGCCGAAACGCCTACCAATCTGCTGACCTGTTGCGAATTGGATCCAGTGGCAAAAACGCCGGGAACAAAGGTCTGTGCAGTTCGAATAGAGTCGCTTTAAAGCTGGACTGCGGATCAGTGTGAATTTAAATGCCATAGACTTTTAAAGGACGAATCAAACAGATGTTTAAGATGCGGCATAGTATGCTATGAGAAATCCAAGATCATTGGATAAAATTTACCTTAATTATCATTATAAAAATAATATTAATTATAATGTGGATATTAAATGAGTCCGAAACATATACTTGTTGTTGATGACGAAAAAAGGATTGTTGAAAATATTACTCTTTGCTTGAAAAGAGAAGGTTTTCAAACAACAGGTGCCTATGACGGCAATGAAGCAATAAGGATATTTGAGCAACAAAAATTTGATCTTGTATTGCTTGATGTGAGCATGCCCGGAATGAATGGGTATGAAGTAATGGAACATATTTTTGCCATAGATGAAGAGGCCTTGATTATTATTATCACTGGCTATGCATCTGTTGAATCTGCCATCAGAGCCCTTAAAATCGGTGCCTGGGATTATCTTAAAAAGCCTTTTGAATATGCAGATCTTGTAAAAACAGTAAAAAATGCACTTTCCCAGAAAAAATTGATAGCAGATAAAAAAGCTGTGTCTGCAAGACTTGAAGCATCTGAGAGACAATATGAATACATGGTGAATAATTCTCCGGATCTAATTTTTACCCTTGATAAGCAGGGCTGTTTTACCTTTGTTAACCCTCAGTTTGAAAAGGTTCTGGGATTTGCAAAAAAAGATTTGATCGGAACTGGTTTTAAAGATATTCTTCATAAGGAAGACCTTTCAAAAGCCTCCATCCTGACGCGGTTTGATAAATATGACAAACAGATTGATGACGGGCAGGATATGCTTTTCAGGTTTAAAAAGGCAGGACATAAAACCTCATAATATGATCCATATGAATCATTTGCTTTTATGGAACTTAAAACAACTCCCATGCATTTGCCTGCCAGTGATAATAGAGCGGAATTCAATGGTGTATATGCTGTGGCAAGGGATGTGACAGAAAGAGTGGCTCTGGAAGATCAGCTCAGGCAGGCCCAGAAAATGGACGCTATTGGAACCCTTGCCGGAGGAATTGCCCATGATTTTAATAATATCCTAATGGGTATTCAAGGATATTCATCCCTTGTAAAAAGCGGGTTTGAACAGGGCAGCGAAGAATATAAAAGGCTTTCCAATATTGATGCCTATGTTTTCAGTGGTGCGGAAATGGCCAAGCAATTATTGGGGTTTGCACAGAAAACATCCCAGGAGACCAGTCTTGTTAACCTGAATTATCTTTTAAAAATGACTGCAAAATTGTTTGGCAGGACAAAAAAAGATATATGGATTGAGCAATTTCTGGACAAGCAATTATGGGGAACCATAGTGGATGAAGGCTTGATTAAACAGGTATTAATGAACCTTTTTGTCAATGCATGGCAGGCAATGCCTAGTGGTGGTAAAATTCTAATAAAATCTGAAAATTTTGTTATGGATGAATTTAAGGTGGATGAGTTCGGGCTTGAAAAAAGCGGCGCATATGTAAAAGTGACGGTCACGGACACGGGCATTGGAATGAATGAAGAGATTATGACTCGGATTTTTGATCCGTTTTTCACTACAAAAGAAAGAGGTCAGGGTACGGGTCTTGGCCTTGCAACAGCCTATGGGATTATAAAAAGCCATAAGGGGATATTTAAGGTCACAAGCAAGCCGGGAAAAGGCAGCTCTTTTATGTTTTTCCTGCCAGCCAGCCGGGCAAAGATAACCCCTGGTAAAGTGTCTGAAGAAAAAGAGTTGATTTTCAATGGAAAAGGCATGGTTTTATTGGTTGATGATGAAAAAGGGGTGATCGAAGTTTGTTCGGAGATGTTGGAACATCTTGGATATCAAGTTAAAGCAGTTTCAAACGGGTTTGATGCCATAGAGGTTTTAAAAGCCAAAAATCAGAAAATAGACCTTGTTATCCTTGATATGGTAATGCCTCGGATGAATGGAGAGGAAACCTTTGAAAAAATCAGGGCACTTGATCCGGGAATGAGAGTATTGGTATCCTCAGGTTACAGCCGGGAAACAGAAATCCAAAAAATGATGAAAAAAGGATGCAATGGATTTATTTCCAAACCTTTTGATATAGTAAAATTGTCTGAAAAATTGAATACAGTGTTTAAGACCCCTTTAAGAAGATAGGGCATGGAACCAGGTCATGAGTTCCCCGCCATGTTTTTTTGCTGCCCCTGCCCGTAGAATAGTAAATAATAAAATCTCTGGAAAAATTACCATTTAGGAGAAATGCCAATATCGGCATTTCTCCTAAATGGCATAGAATCATTTTTTGGTCTATCCCTAAATTCTTATAGTTACCTTTTATCCAAAGACTTTTTCAAGATCAGGAATGATTTGTTTCTTACGGCTCATAATGCCGGGCAGCCATGCTTTCCCGCCGGCAGGAGCAACACCAAACGCTTTTTCAACAACAGAGTCATCATCTGAAGCAATCAAAAGCTCTGTACCTTCTTTCATGATATCCGTCAGCATAAGGAATACACTGTGATGACCTTTTTCTTTCTTAAGCGCCTGAATATCTTTTTCCAGGTCAGCTTTGATATTGTCTACAATGGAAAGATCAACCAGTTCAAGCTGTCCGACACCAACGCCTTTTCCGCTCATTTTAAAATCTTTGTAATCACGGAAAACAAGCTCACGGATCGGGGTGCCTTCTACTGCTGATTTAACCTTGAACATTTCAATACCCAGAGCTTCAAGATCATTTTCCCCACATATTTCAGAAAGCTGGGCACATATTTTTTTATCAGTATCAGTACAGGTGGCTGATTTGAAAATAACTGTATCGGAAAGAATTGCGCAAAGCATGATACCTGCAATATCTTTTGGTATTTCAACGTCAAAATAATTATACATGGATGCAATAACAGTGCAGCTGCAGCCCACGGGCCATATCCAGCATTCAAGCGGCTGGCCTGTTGTTACATCGCCAAGTTTATGGTGATCAACAATGCCAAGAATATTGGCGTCACCAATATCGTCAGGGCTCTGTGAAAGATCGGAATGATCTACAAGATATACATTTTTCCCTGCATAAGAAGTAACAACTTCGGGTCCTGCAACACCGAATTTTTTGAGTACAAAACTGGATTCTGGGGTCAAATTACCTTGAATTGCCGGGGCAATATCCTCGCCCAGTTTTTTTTTAAGATCTGCAAGTGCAATCGCTGCACAGACTGAATCCGTGTCAGGATTTTTGTGACCAAATACTAAAGTTGACATAAAACCTACCTCCATTTTTTATTCTTG
>JACNHV010000361.1 GCA_014383445.1 Candidatus Desulfobacula maris
GGAAATACGGGATGCCTCGCATTTAAAAGGTAAAGGTTCTCTTGAAACTGCAGAAATTATTCGAAAGGAGTTGAAGGAGCCTAAAGCCCAGGTGGCTGCCATCGGAAAGGCCGGTGAAAACAGGGTTTTTTATGCGTCCATCGAACAGGGAAGATCCAGTGCCAGTCGAGGCGGAATCGGAGCTGTCATGGGAGATAAAGGGGTCAAGGCCATTGTGGTACGCGGCACAAAGGATATCAATGTTGCAAAGCCCGCCGAATTCATGGAACTTTGCAACGAAGTGATGGAATATATCCAATTTAGAAATGAAAACCCGATTCCGGGTGTCATGCCCATCCTGGCCGGCCTGGGATCACCCCAGGAGATGAAGGTCCATGATGAAAAGTGGCACACTGAAAATTTTATGTGGGGAAACTCCCGCACCCGAAGAAAAGATTTCTGGACCGATGAAATTGCAAGGGAGTGGATGGAAACCCTGGATAAATCAAGGACCCGGCTGATCAGTTGCTACAATTGTCCCATGACATGCGGGGCAACCATTTCCATGCCGGGACTTCCCACCTATATGATGAAATGCTTTACAAAACTCACCTATACCATGGGTGCTTTTTCAGATCTGGATTTCGGCTTAAGAATCGCCCAGAAAGCCACGGAATATGGTTTGGACGGATTTTCCGCCCCCCAGGTAATGGCCTTTGCCCTTGAACTGCTTGAGGCGGGAATCCTGTCAGCAGATGATTTCCCCGGAATGCCCGAAGACAATGAAGGCAAATTCTACTACCTGCTTGACATGATTGTTAACCGGGAAGGCATAGGCGATGTACTGGCTGAAGGGACATACTGGGCCGCCAAAAAAATCGGCAACGGCGCAGAAGACTATGCCCATAATAATATCAAGAAGCTGGAGCAGTTGCCGCTCAAGCTGTCCATGCTGAATCCCATCTATTTTCTAATGTATTGTACAGGCGAGAAGATGAACATTACCCAGATTGAAGGGCAGTTCCCCCAGGCACCCTATCCTAAAAAAGAACACCGGGAAAAATTCTGTGAAGACTGGTTCCATGTGCCCCATGAACGCTTTAAACAATACTTTATCGACTGGGAACCCCGGGGTGAAAACTCAATGCCGTTTTACCCCACCGCTGATATGTGCTGTGATATTGTGGACTGGCAGGAAAAAATGCATTACATTGATGACGCTCTCGGCCAGTGTGCCGGTTTATCATCCTTCCCTTTAAAACCACCCTATCATATTCACAATTACCCGAAATTTATTTCAGCAGGGGCTGGCATTGATATGGATGAAGAGTCTTTGTCAAAAGCAGCCAAAAGATATAGAACCCTTGTCCGCGCTGTCAATATCAGAAGAGGGATGAGGAGAAAAGATGAACGGCCGCCTGAAAATCACTGGAAAAAAAGATTCCCTGATCTTGAAAAAGAACTTCTGGATACCTATTACAAATTCAAAGGATGGAACAATGACGGTATTCCTACAAAAGAATCTTTGCATGATTTAGGATTGGATTACGTGGCAGATGAATTCCTGAAAAGAGGGATCCTGACAGACGGTGAAGACTCACCTGGTGAAAATGCATCTGGTGAAGCGACTTTAGCAGAAAAAAAGACCCATTAGAGTGGAGGGAGAGAACCTTGACTGGTGATAAAACAGATAAAAAAACGAAACCGATAAAAACAATACGCATTGATGTTGATAAATGCAATGGCTGCAGGGCATGTGAGATGATCTGCTCCGCCTTTCACGCTGCACCAAAGTACAGCAGTAATAATCCTGCCAGATCCCGTATCCGGATCATTCGTGAACCGTTAAGAGATCTATATGTGCCTGTTTATGCGGGAGAATATACTGTTGCCGAATGTGCTGGCAGGGATAAATATACCATTGACGGAAAAGAGTATGACGAATGTGCCTTTTGCAGAGCTTCCTGTCCATCCAGGGATGAGTTCAAAGAACCTGATTCCGGTCTGCCTCTGAAATGCGATATGTGTGAAGGCGAAGAAGAGCCCTTGTGTGTAAAGTGGTGCATGCATGATGCATTGATTCTGGAAGAAAGGGAAGAGGAAATCCTGGAAGAGCAGGAAGAATTGGAGCAGGAAGATCTGGAGATCGGTTTGGAATCATTGGCAGACAAACATGGATTGCAGGCGATAATGGATACCCTATCCCGAATGTCTAAGAAGGACTGAATCAATGGAAACAATAACCCCCTTCATAGAAGTAATAGATGAGATAAAAGAGGCCGGTGGAGAAATCTTTAAGATGTGCTTTCAATGCGGACTGTGTGATGCTGTCTGCCCGTGGAACAAGGTTCGACCCTTTAGCATGCGTAAGATAATCCGGGAGGCTGCCTTTGGTTTAACCGAAATAGAAGGCGAAGATATATGGCGTTGCACAACCTGCGGGACCTGTCCTGCACAGTGCCCCAGAGGTGTTAAACAAATAGATGTCAGCGTAGCCCTGCGAAGAGTGGCAACGGAATACGATGTTTTTCCTGCTTCCGTTAAATCTGCCCGTACGGCTCGTGCAAGCCTCATCTCTGAAGGCAACCCCTTACAGGGAGAACGAAAAAAGCGGGCTGACTGGGCAAAAGATCTGTCTGTGAAAACCTATGCCGAGGGGATGGAAGTCCTGTATTTTGTTGGCTGCTATCTTTCCTATGACCCAAGAATGAAAAAGGTAGCCACAGCCACAGCCAATATCCTTAAAAAAGCAGGAGTAGAATTTGGGATCCTGGGTGATCAGGAAAGTTGTTGTGGAGAAAGCATCCGAAAGACAGGAAGTGAACAAGTGTTCAAAGACCTGGCCCGGAAAAATATAAAGACGTTTATCGACAATGGTGTAAAGAAAATTATTGTTTCTTCCCCCCATTGCTTTCATACTTTTAAAAATGAATATCCTGAATTTATGGTAAATTTTGAGATCGTTCACATGTCCCAGTATATACTGGAACTGATCAATGATGGAAGGCTATCGCTCAAAGGGGAATTTCCTCAACGAGTCACCTATCATGATCCGTGTTACCTGGGACGTCATAATAATGTATATGATGAGCCCCGGGATCTTTTAAAAAAGATAGAGGGTTTGGAACTGGTTGAGATGGAAGATTCCCGCAAAAAAAGTCTGTGCTGCGGCGGCGGCGGCGGCAGGATCTGGATGGATACCCCCCGGGAGGATAGATTCTCCGACATCAGGCTGAAACAGGCCAGGAAGGTGGGAGCTCAAATTCTTGCAACAGCTTGTCCCTACTGCATCACCAATTTTGAAGAAAGCCGCCTTAACCTTGAGTATGAAAATGTTCTAGAGGTTAAAGACATCACTGAAATTATCAGTGATATGCTTTAGGAAAGTGTTTGTAGTAGGTGGTCTAAACCGGATGGATCAGATATGATTGGCCGGAAATGACAGACCCAAAAAAATATGATGAGGAGATAGAAAGTGGGAAACGACATATTGCCAAAAGAAATAATCCAACAATTTTCTGATAGTCCTGTTTCTATAAATATGGGAGATAAAAATTTTGGAGACGTAATGGTTGTTGGCGGAGGGGTCAGCGGTATTCAGGCCTCCCTTGATCTTGCCACGGCTGGTTTCAAGGTTTACCTGGTTGAGAAAGGGCCGAGCATTGGCGGGCATATGGCCCAGCTTGACAAGACCTTTCCCACCAATGACTGCTCCATGTGAATTCTCTCTCCTAAACTGGTCGAGGTCGGCCGGCATCCAAACATAGAGATTTTAACATTCACTGAAGTTGACACGGTGGAAGGAAAAAAAGGGGACTTTAATGTAAGTCTTAAAACCAAACCCCGATATATTATAGAGGATAAGTGCACGGGATGTACAACCTGTGTTCAATACTGCCCTGTTCACTATCCTGATCCATTTAATCAGGATATATCAGATAATAAGGCGGTTCACGTTTACTTTTCTCAAGCCATTCCCCTTGTTGCTTATATTGATGACAGCTGCCTCAGACTGAAAGACAAAAAATGTGATATCTGCAGTGGTGTTTGTAAAACAGGGGCTATAGATTTCAGGCAGACGACAAAGAAGACAGACATCAATGTCGGGGCAATTATTTTATCTTCCGGTATTACCCCCTTTGATCCCAGTGCAAAAGAGGAATATGGCTACAAAACCATGCAGAATGTTGTCACCAGCATGGATTATGAAAGGCTCCTAAGCTCCACGGGCCCTTTTGAGGGAGAGGTCCTTCGAACCATTGACAAGAAACATCCCAAAAAAATCGCCTGGATTCAATGCGTGGGTTCAAGAAGGGTCACGGAAGGGGATAACAGTTATTGCTCTGGCGTGTGCTGCACCTATACCCAGAAACAGGTTATTTTAACCAAACACCATTACGAAGATGTCCAGTGCACCATATTTCATAATGATATTAGATCCTTTGGCAAGGATTTTGAACGATACTTTCAAAGAGCAGAACAACTGCCCGGGGTTGAGTTTATCAGAAGCTATGCATCCATTGAAAAAGAGATCCCTGAAACCAGGAATGTGATTGTCAGGTATGCAACGGCAGACGATGGTGTTAAAAGAGAAGAATTCGATATGGTGGTATTATCCATTGGATTGAATCCGCCGGCAGCTTACAAAGAGATTTCAGAAAAATTTGGAATCGAGCTAAATTCACACGGATTCAGCAAATCAGATTCTTCCAATCCCATTAAAACCAACAGACCTGGAATTTTTGTTTCCGGTGCATTCCTGGGCCCCACGGATGTCCCGGAATCTGTCTTTACTGCCAGCGGGGCCAGCGCCCAGACTGGTGAACTGCTTGACTACAGACGGGACAAGCTGGCCAAGGAAAGAGTTTATCCGATCGAGCGCGATGTATCTGCCGAAGAGCCCAAGATAGGTGTCTTTGTCTGCCATTGCGGGGCCAATATTTCAAGTGTTGTCAATGTTCCTTCCACAGTTGATTATGCCCGAACTTTACCCAATGTTGTCTACGCCACTGAGCAGATTTTTTCATGCGCAACCAATTCTGCCAGGGAAATAACAGACCTGGCAATAGAAAAAGGATTTAACCGGGTTGTTATTGCTGCCTGTTCCCCAAGGACCCTTGAACCTTTGTTCCGGGATACCCTTAGAGAAGCAGGATTGAATCAATATTACCTTGATATGGCCAATATCAGGGAACATTGTTCCTGGGTTCATGCCAAGCAAAAGGATGAGGCCACCCAAAAGGCACATGATATTGTCCGAATGTCCGTGGCCCGTGCCGGAGAATTAGAACCGCTACTTGAATTTGACCTGCCCGTCAACAAAGCTGCTTTGGTTGTTGGTGGCGGTATTGGCGGCATGACCTGTGCACTTTCCATTGCAAAACAAGGGCATGAAGTACATCTCGTGGAAAAAGCCAAAGACCTGGGGGGAATGGCCAGAAGACTTCATACCACCCTTGAAAAATTGGATGTTCAAACCTATCTTGATGAACTGATACATAAAGTTTATCAGAACCCCCTGATCCATATATCCCATGAAGCAACCATCAAAGAGGTTTCAGGATATCTAGGAAATTTCACCACAACAATAGAAACCGAGGGCAGGATTAAAACCATAAAACATGGTGTCTCCGTCCTTGCAATAGGTGCCGAAGAATATAAGCCCAGCGAATACCTCTATGGGGAAAGCGATAAAGTGTTCACCCATCTTGAGTTGGGAGAAGAGATCGCCAGAGGAAACAAAGCCATAATCAATGCTGAGAGCCTGGTGATGATCCAATGTGTGGGCTGTAGAAACGAAGACAGAAATTATTGCTCAAGGGTTTGTTGTGGTCATGCTGTAAAGAACGCCTTGAAACTTAAAGAAAAAAATCCAGACATGCGCATCTATATCATTTTCAGGGATATGAGAACCTATGGTTTCAGGGAAGATGCCTACAGGGAAGCATCGGAAAAAGGGGTTCAGTTCATTCGGTATACACCAGAAGACAAACCCCTGGTTGAAAAGGCCAAAGAAGGCGGCAAAGATGTTATCAGAGTCATTGTTCCAGATCTGATTCTGGGCCAGCGGCTTGAACTTACTGCCGATGTTCTTTCATTGGCTGCCGCTGTTATTCCCTCCACGTCAACCAATGAAATAGCCAGTCACTTCAAGGTAACCTTGAGCCCGGATGAATTTTTTAAAGAAGCCCATGTCAAGCTAAAACCCGTTGAGTTTGCCACAGATGGTGTTTTTCTTTGTGGGACAGCCCACTATCCCAAGCACATACCGGAAACAATTAACCAGGCCTATGGCGCAGCCGGCAGGGTTTTAACCCTTTTGTCAAAAGATACGGTTGTTGCATCTGGATCTGTGGCCAGAGTAAATGATTATGATTGTGTGGCATGCGGCGCATGTATTAGTGCATGTACCTATGATGCCATTGAATTCCGAGATACACCAAAGGGTAAGAAAGCCTTTGTGAACCCGATTCTGTGTAAAGGAGACGGTCTGTGTAATACAAAATGTCCGACAAATGCCATTATGCTGAAGCACTTTACCAATGCTGCACTCTTGAAACAGATTGATGCGGCAGTGACTAGTAAAGATATACTGGAGCAAATGGATGCGGTTCTTGAAGAGGCATAAAAGGATACAAGTGAATAAAGGAGGTTCCAACGAATGAATGCGGCGCTTGAATTTAAACCAAAAATATTAGGTTTTGTGTGTCACTGGTGAGCTTACGGTGCTGCTGACCTGGCTGGAGTTTCCAGACTTCAATATGCAAATGAAATGAGGCTTATTCGAGTCATGTGTTCAGGTAGAGTAGACCTGGAATTCATGCTCAGAGCTTTCTCAAAAGGACAAGACGGCGTGTTTATTGGTGCCTGCAAGTTAGATGAATGTAATTATGTTACCCATGGAAATTATGATGCACTTGCCAATACCTATCTTACTAAAAAGATATTGGCACACATCGGTCTTAACCCGGAGCGCCTCAGGATCAACTTTATGACGGGTGCTGATGGGAACCTTTTGGCCGAATATACTGATGATTTTACCAAAGAAATTAAGAAATTAGGACCACTTGGCAGGAGTGAAGGCTTGGATGTCAATAAAGTTAAGTTCAAACTTGAAGCAGCTAGAAAATTAGTCCCCTACATGAGACTTTTGGAAAGACAGAGGCTTAGAGTTCCTGTAAAATCAAAAGAAGCCTATGCCCAATTTTTTGAAAGCAAAGAGATAAATACTTTATTTGATGAAATATTTTCAGAAAAACTGGCAATAAGCCAGATTATATTGCTCCTGGGGGAAAAACCCCTTTCAACAAGCGACATTTCTGAGATTTTAAACCTTAACCCGTCTGAAGTGTCAAGACACATGAAGAGTTCATCAAGGCAAGGATTAGTCAAGTACGATGAAACCCAAAAATGCTATGCTCTGGCCTGAATTGAAAATGCAAATTTCAAAGGTTATCAGGAAAGGAAAAAATTAGGAAATTGGCTATGGATAACAATAGAATCGATCAGATTATTGATAAACATCAGGGTGAAGCAAGTTCTTTGATTCAAGTGTTACTGGAGATTCAGAGCGAACATCATTGGCTTCCCAAGGCAGCATTAGAAAGGGTCGGTGAAAAATTGCAGGTTCCCTTAACCCGGATACAGCATATTGCTACCTTTTATAAAGCCTTTAGTTTAGTTCCCAAAGGAAAGCATCAAGTTCACATCTGTGTTGGGACTGCCTGTCATGTTCGTGGTGCCACCCGGATCCTGGACACGGTTGAAGAAGCAACGGGAATTAAACCTGGTGAAACGGACTTGGATTTAAAGTTCAGCCTGGAAACTGTTAACTGCCTTGGCTGCTGTGCTTTAGGACCCGTGATGGAAGTCGATGGGAAAACCCATGGCAAGATGTCGCCGGTCAAGACAGCAGAGGTGTTAAAAATCTATGAGTAGGGGAAAATTATGGCGCGGTTAAATTCGCCTGGAGAATTAGAGAACTTCAGACAACAAATATTATCCAAAAGAGATCAGAAAAAACCTTGCATTTCAATGTGTACTGGTGCGGGTTGTGTTGCCTCCGGCGCAAATGAAGTAATGGCTGTTTTTAAAACCGAGGTTGAGAAACAAGGCTTAAAATCTGCGGTGGACTTTAGAAAAACCGGTTGTCACGGCTTTTGTGAGCAGGGTCCAATTGTGGTTATTGACCCTGAGGAGACGTGTTATCTCCAGGTAACCCCTGAAGACATTCCCGAGATTACCTCCCAGACCTTAAAGGAGAAAAAAATTGTAGATCGCCTGCTCTATGTTGACCCAAACACAGGCGAAAAAGCAACCCGTGAATCTGATATTCCCTTTTATAAGAACCAGGAACGTCTTGTTTTCGGAGCCAATAGAAGGATTGACCCTAAAAGTTTTGAAGATTACCTTGCAATTGGCGGGTTACAAGCCTTAACTAAAGTGCTTTTTGAAATGACGCCGGATCAGGTTATCCAAGAAGTAAAAAAAGCAAATTTAAGGGGGCGGGGTGGCGGCGGTTTCCCGGCAGGCATAAAGTGGGAAGCTGCCCGTAAAGCTATGGGCGAGCCAAAGTATGTAATCGTCAATTGTGATGAAGGTGACCCGGGCGCTTACATGGACAGATCACTTATGGAAGGAAATCCTTTTAGTGTAATAGAGGGCCTTCTTATCGGAGCCTATGCCATCGGCTCTCATGAAGGCTATGTTTACATTCGCCAGGAATATCCCCTTGCCGTGGAGAACCTGGATATTGCCATGCAGCAGGCAGAAGAATATGGTCTTCTGGGAAAAGATATCCTGGGCTCAGGATTTGATTTCAACTTAAAGGTGCATTGTGGAGCCGGAGCCTTTGTTTGCGGTGAGGAAACAGCTCTCATAATGTCTCTGGAGGGCAAACCGGGCGAACCAAAAGCCAGACCCCCATATCCGGCAGTGAAAGGACTCTGGGATAAGCCATCAAATATAAATAATGTAGAGACCTGGGCCAATATTCCCTTGATTATTAATAAAGGTGCTGAAGCCTTTACCTCCATCGGCACGGAGAAAAGCAAGGGCACCAAGATTTTCTCTCTGGTCGGCAAGATAAACAATACGGGTCTTGTGGAAGTACCCATGGGCATACCCTTAAAAGATATTGTCTACAAAATAGGCGGTGGAATTCCTGGAGGCAAGAAGTTCAAAGCCGTGCAGACGGGCGGACCTTCCGGAGGATGTATACCTGAGGAACTGCTGGATTTGGAAGTTGGTTTTGATGAACTTGCCGCAGCAGGATCAATGATGGGGTCCGGCGGTATGATTGTCATGGATGAAGATACCTGTATGGTGGATGTTGCCAGGTACTTTATCAACTTTCTCACAGATGAATCCTGTGGCAAATGTGTCCCCTGCCGTGAGGGCCTGCGGCAGATGCATAAAATTTTGACCAATATCACCCAAGGAAAGGGAAAAGAGAGCGATATCAAGGTTCTGGAGGAGATAGCCGAGACAGCCAGAGAAGCTTCTTTGTGTGCTCTGGGCAAGAGTGCCCCTAATCCGTTTCTAAGTACATTCCGTTACTTTAGAGATGAGTATGAGGCACATATAAAGGAAAAACGGTGTCCGGCCTTGTCCTGCAAGGAGCTGATCGCTTACTATATAGATCCTGTTAAGTGCAGGGCCTGTATGATTTGCTTAAGAAAGTGCCCTGCCGATGCCATTGACGGTGGCAAACAAAGAATCCATATCGTTGACCAGGAAAAATGCACAAAGTGCGGAACCTGCTTTGAAGTCTGCCCCTCTCGCTTTGATGCCGTGACAAAAATTTCAGGCGAACCTGTTCCGTCTCCTATCCCTGAAGAAGAACGAACTATAATCAGAAAGAGTAAAAAAAATGAGTGAAATCCTTTTACAGATTGACGGAAAAGAAGTTAAGGCCGGAGAAGGGATGACCATCCTGGAGGCAGCCCAAGGTGTTGGGATATCGATACCCACACTCTGTTACCACAAAAACTTAGAACCCTATGGCGGTTGCCGAATTTGCACGGTGGAAGTTGAATCCGGCGGTTTGACAAGGCTCGTTGCTGCCTGCCTTTACCCAGTAGAAGAAAATTTAATCGTCAGAACCAGATCTGAGAAGGTAGATAGAATTCGCAAAATGATCCTAGAGCTATTGCTGGCTCATGCGCCTGATGCCGCTGGATTGCAGGATCTGGTTCAAGAGTATGGAGCAAACAAAGATCGTTTTGAAAAAGAGGCCTCCTTTTGTATCCATTGTGGCCTATGTGTCAGATATTGTACCGAGATCAAGAAGAAAAATGCCATTGGATTTATTGACCGGGGAATACGCAAAGAAATCTGCTTTATTCCACAAATAGCCGCAAAAGAGTGCAATGACTGCAAGGAATGTTTTGAACTCTGTCCGACATCGTATCTCCAGGCAGTTTTTGTTTTAACCGAATCCCTTGCATTCCCCTCAAGTAAAAATTAATAAACAGGGAATCAGAATTTGAGTACTGGTTGATAAGAACCACTTTTTCTGGTATGGCCTTAGAAGGTGGTATCAAGGAGCTAAAAACAATTGAGTACAGGAAAGAATACGAAATTTTATCAAGCGCTTCAATGTCAAATGGAGGAAGGCCAAACCAGTTCTCCTGACCAGACTATTGATCAGAAAATTAACCTGAACCAGACTATTGATCTAGAATTGATCGGAGAGGAACCCTTTTTAATTCGTATTGATGACAAGCCTTATTCAGTGGTAATGAGAACACCCGGGGAAGAGATCTTTCACGCGGCTGGATTCTGTCTGGGGGAAGGGATTGCAGATTCACCAGATGATTTCAAGACCATTGGATATGATAATGATTCAGATCCCAATATCATTGACATCTG
>JACNHV010000249.1 GCA_014383445.1 Candidatus Desulfobacula maris
CATGCCAATACTCCTGCCATCAACATCTTTCAAGGCTGTATTGTACCAGTCACATATAATTCGCCTGCCGTCTTTAGTTATATTCTCGTTTATACTATGTGAATCACCGTCTTTCCCGGTTAACATATCCTGGAAAATGCCCTCAACCAATTCCTTTATATCTTCAGGAAGAATAAGTTCAGTAATATGTTTGCCGATAACCTCTTCTCTGTTATAACCAAATATATTTTCGGCAGCAGGGTTCCATTCAACAGTTTTAAAATTCAAGTCCCAGGAAATTGCTCCAATCGGTGTGTTTTGAAGGTGGGTTGCAAGTGCTTTTTCAACTTTTTTCCGTTTTGCTGCTTCACGGACAATCCCCCATGCTTTCATACCAGAATAGGAAAAGAGGAAACTGACGAACAAGAGCAAACAGACAATCATAATAAGCTTATTCTTGAGACTTATTAAACTCGCCAATATCTCATTCTCGCTTGAGACAACAACAATGGTCCAAAAGCTGTCAGCAATTTTAACGGGCAGATACACAGCATGATGCTTTGCCATTTCTCGTTGCTGATCCCTGATCCTAATAGACATGTAGCTGGCAACCCCTTCTTCTCCTTCCACCATAAGGTTTGCCATGGAAAGGATACCTGGGAACTCCTTACTGTTTTCAAAAACAGCTTTGCCTGTATGTCCAGGAACAGGACAATAGATTTCGATTCCTTCTTTGCTGGTCATCCACGAATAACCGCTTTCACCAATTTGGATGTCCTGGAGAAATCGTTTTGGAATGGTTGAAAAATTAATCAGAATTGCACGGGTCCCATGAAATTCATTGCCGCTGAATACCGGCACATGCAGAGCAATGGCACGATAACCCTGAACAGCAGTAAAGACATCACTGATTACGGGTTTTCGAGTTCTCAGAATTTTTTTGACATGCTTCTGACTGGAGATATCCTGACCGATAACAGCTGCATTATAGGGTATGGTGAAGGTAATCCTGCCTTTTTTATCAACACGTGTAATTGCTGTTATTGCCTCTGGGTAGAGGTTTAAAGCAAAACCCAGTTCATTTATTCCCTGCTCGTCAAGATTGATGATATGATTTGAACTGGAAACTTTTGTCAGATATGTAATTAAATCGCTGAAAAGATATTCAATCCCGCTCTTTGCCTGTTTGGCATGAATACTCTGCCTATTGTTCAGTTCAGCGATAGCATTTTCTTTTGCCCCGGAATAAATCATATAAAATAGATAGAGGCAGAGACCCAGCAGACACAAAAGAAATACCATTAAATACTTGGGTTTCATTATTTTCTCAAGACAATTTTGTAGGAGGTCTAATAGCGCCTCCGAATTTCAACCCAGGGCAATCATCCGATCAATCTAAATAAAAGTCACAATAATCTATATTGTACTGCAAAGCAAATAAATTTTCACGAATTAAATTCATCTGTATGGGAAAAAACAGGTTGCTGCTGACTATTACCAAAAGGCTGCTGCTTTTGCCAAAACAATGCCTGGATTTGATCAAGAAAGCTTTGAATATTACCTGCCGTCAAATACATGGGATCTTTGCCCGGTTCTTCAAAAGCATTTTTTAAGGATGGTTGGTTTCAGCCAGTTTTTATCATCTTTTTGCGGGTATCCAATATTATAATGGAGCCCCCGGCTTTCCTTTCTCATTAAAGCGGATTCAATGATCAATTCCGCCACCGTAGCAAGATTTCGAAGCTCAATTAAATCAGCTGTCACTTTAAAATTCCAATAATACTCATTAATTTCTCTCTGGATATTCTGGATTCTTCTTTGAGCCCGTTGCAGGCGTTTGTCTGATCGGACAATACCGACATAATTCCACATCAAACGTCTGATCTCATCCCAGTTATGGGTCACAACAATTGCCTCATCACTGTCTATTGTATCAGCTTCATCCCAAAGTTCAAGAGTGGTGTTCATTTTATTTTCAATCGCCTTAAACTCTTCAATAGATGCTTGATAGGCCCTGTGGGAATAAACCAATGCTTCCAAAAGGGAATTTGATGCCAGCCTGTTAGCACCATGAAATCCTGTGCATGCGGTTTCCCCGACAGCATAAAGGCGTTGAATATCGGTTTTCCCATTCAAATCCGTTGCCACTCCGCCGCACATATAATGGGCAGCCGGAACAACGGGAATAGGCTCTTTTGTCATGTCGATCCCATACACAAGACATTTAGAATAAATATTAGGAAATCTTTTCTTGATAAAATCAGAATCTTTATGTGTGATATCCAGAAAGACTGAGTCTGCACCTGTTTTCTTCAATTCAGTGTCAATGGCCCTTGCGACGATGTCTCTACAGGCAAGGTCCTTGTCCGGGGAATATTTTCCCATAAACCGCTGGCCTTCAGAGTCTATTAAAACAGCACCTTCGCCTCTTACTGCTTCTGAAATAAGGAAATTTTTTGCTTCAGGATGATACAGGCAGGTGGGATGAAATTGTACAAACTCAAGATTTGCAACAGAGGCGCCTGCCCGATATGCCATGGCAATTCCATCACCCGTTGCTATATCCGGATTGGAGGTATAAAGATACACTTTGCTTGCTCCACCCGTTGCAAGGATAGTAATTCCCGCATAAAAAGTTTCAATTTCTCCGGATTTATTATTTAAAACATAGGCTCCGCAACAGCTATTTTCATGCTGGGTGGCAATAAGCCCACTTCTGATACTGCTGGAAAACGTAATTAAATTTACGGCAATATGATCTTCTAAAATAGTGATATTTTTATTCTGCTCAACATTTTTTACCAGGGTGTCTTCAATCTCTTTACCCGTCAAATCATGGGCATATACAATTCTTTTGGCAGAATGTCCTCCTTCTTGACCCAATGAAAAATCATACTCACCATTGCCGTCTTTATTAAAATTTGCCCCCTGTTTTACAAGTTCTTTAATTCTTTCGGGTCCGTCTTTCACTATCATCTTTGCAACTTCCTTGTCGCAAAGCCCATCCCCTGCATCCAGCGTATCTTTGATATGAAGGTCAAATGAATCGATTTTACCGAATACGGCTGCCACTCCACCCTGGGCCAGGGCTGTGTTTGTTTTCTGGATCTGTTTTTTGGTAATGATGGTGACTTTACCCGATTTTGCCACTTTAAGGGCATAGCTTAGCCCGGCAATACCGCTTCCAATAACTAAAAAATCAGTTCTTTTAATCATAGCAAGCCGCTTCTTTTCTTTTTACGGGTACTTAAACCTAAAAGCAGGCCAAAAATAAAAACACCGGCACCGATTAGAAACCAAAATTTTTGTTCCTGGTTTAAATTATTTTCCAATGTCTTAATCTGTCCTTTCTTGGCCTCAAACTCTTCCATTATTTTTTTATAATTTGCCTCGAGTGTTAAAAAATCACCAGATTCCTGTTTCAGTTTATTATATTTTTCTTCGATTAGGACCAATGCTGCATTTTTACCTGCAAGTATCTTATTTTCCTCTTCAAGAGCACCAAATTTCGAAATCAACTCCTGATTATCTTTCTTCAAATTGTCAATCAGCTCCTGATTATCTTTCTTTAATTTTTCAATCAAAAAAGCTTCTGGAATATCCTGGGTTAAAAACCTTGACAAAACCCATCCTATCCTTCCCTTATCTGTCTTTACCTGGCTCCAGTCCTTTTGATATTCAACCATTTCAAGTTTGTCACCGGTCGTTAATATGTCAATGATTTTATGTTCAATTCCCGGCCCGGTCCGCATGGTAACTTTTGTAATCCCTGCCACATATATGTCTTCAGCAAATAAAGGAGAAACAAAAAATACCATCCATAAAAACATGATCAACAGGTATTTATATTTTTTTTTCATACTATTCTCATCTCCTCTTCATTCCGAGATTATTTAGCGATTATTTTTTATCTCATCACTTATCATTGCATCCTATCTTTATCAATATGAAAAATTATCTGGATTTCTTATATCGTTTTGATATAAACAAATAAACACTGTTCAATTAACCAAATCACGAATTAGGACAGGCAGAATTTATCCCTGGCAGGGCAACCTAAACAAAAGGAGAAAACAAATGACGGAGCAAGTATGGAAAACCCCTTTCTGGCCGGAAGGCGTAGCACACGATGTAACTAATTATCACTACCCTCTTACTCAAATCCTTGACAACACCGCTAAAAAGTATCCTGATAATGTGTATACCATTTTTAACGATGCATTCAGGACCTATGCCCAGGTAAAGGATACTGCGGATAGAATTGCAACCTTTCTTGCAGGCAAAGGGATTAAAAAAGGAGACAAGGTTGCTATCTTTCTTCCCAACATACCCCACTTTCCTGAAGTTCTTTTTGGCATCCTTAAATCCGGTGCTGTGGCCGTGAACTGCAATCCCTCGTACACACCTTCAGAACTGAATTACCAGCTCAAGGATTCTGAAGCAAAAATGGTCTTTTGCATGGATCACCCTCTGCTTTATCCAAACACGGTTAAGGCCATAAAAGGCACACAAATTGAAACAGTTATTGTCTGCAATATCAAATCCTATCTTCCAAAAATAAAAGCCTTTATTGGTGGGCTTTTAGGTAAAATTCCCAAAGCTGAAAAACACGAACCAGGCCATCTTATGTTTGACGACATTGTTGCCTCATCCAGCCCGAATCCGCCTTCCCTTGATATCAATCCTGATGAAGATACTGCTGTCATGCTCTATACTGGCGGCACAACAGGTGTCCCCAAGGGGGCGGAACTGACCCATTCCAATTTCACCTACAACCTGGAAGCGTGTGAAGAATATTTCAGACTGGTACATGAAAAGGGGGGTAAGGCTGAAAAATTGAGGCATGGTGGATATCATACATTTCTTGGCGTTTTACCCTGGTATCACAGTTTTGGTATCACAAGCGCTCTGCTTTTAGGAGCAAAGATAGGCAGCCGTCTGATCTGCGTTCCGGATCCCAGGGCAGGCAAACCGCCTTTTACTGTAGTTCTGGAAGCGGTACAAAAATACAAACCTACTTTTATAACTGCTGTACCAACCATATTTGTTGCCTTTACAAATCATGTTAACCTGGAAAAATATGATATTTCCTCAATTATGGGATGTCTTTCAGGCGGAGCACCGCTTCCGCCGGAAGTGTGCAGACAATTTGAAGAAAAAACCGGTTCTATTATTTTCGAGGCTTATGGGCTGACGGAAACCGCGCCTGCTACCAGCATCAATCCCTCATTTAAAGAAACCAGGAAAATAGGTTCCATTGGATTTCCTTTGCCAGGAACAGATGTTAAAATTCTTGATTTAAATGATGACACAAAAGAACTTGCCCAGGGGGAAGATGGAGAACTTGCCATTTGCGGTCCCCAGGTCATGAAGGGATACTGGAAAAGACCGGATGCCAATGAAGAGGTTTTCAGACAGATTAACGGCAAACGGTATTTTCTCACAGGAGATATCGGGAACATCGATGAAAACGGATATATCACTATCACAGACCGTAAAAAGGACATGATCATTGTTGGCGGCTTTAATGTTTATCCAAGGGATGTAGAAGATATTCTTTATACCCATCCCAAAGTTGAACTGGTGGCTGTAGTAGGCGTGCCTGACGAAAAAAGTGGAGAAAAAGTAAAGGCCTTTATTAAATTCAAACAAGGACAAACAGCAACAATAGAGGAAATAACCGAATTCTGTAAAGAAAACATGGCCGGTTATAAACGGCCCAAATTTATTGAATTCAGGGATGAAATTCCCCTGTCAAATATCGGGAAAGTCCTCAGGCGTGTTCTCAGGGATGAAGAGACTAAGGATTCTGCCTGATAATATTTACCACCTCACTTGCAATGGTGAGACCAAAAACGCCAGGGATCCAGGATACAGTTCCAATAGGGGGGCGAGAGCGGCCATGGTCCGACAGTGCATCCTGTGCATCTTCAGTTCTATAGGGCTGTTTGTTTAATGGTTTTTCAATTGAATAAACAGCCCTTACCCCTTTGTAAAGCCCTCTCCTGTGAAGTCTCTGCCTGACAACCCTTGCCAGAGGACAAACGCAAGTCTCGCTGATATCTCCTGTTCTTATCATGGAGATATCAATTCTGCCTGCCGCACCCATGCTGGAAACCACAGAAAGGTTCATCTGCCTTGCGCCAATAATCAGATTTATCTTTGAATTAAGGCCATCTATGGCATCCACCACTACATCAATATCTTTGGATAGAAGATCTTCAAGGCTCTGGGCATTAACAAATGACTTGTGGATATCCACGTTGCATCGCGGGTTAATATCTTTTACACGTTCATAGGCAAGATCGGCTTTCCCCCTGCCAATGGTAGAATTTAATGCGAGCAGTTGCCGGTTGATATTAGAGGCATCCACCGTGTCAAAATCAATAAGGTGCAAGCTTCCAACCCCTGTGCGGGCAAGGGCTTCAATTGCAAATGACCCCACGGCCCCCAGACCAAAAACAGCCACTGTTGCCTTTTTTATCTTTTCCATACTCTTAGTTCCAAGCAGCTGCTCTGTCCTTACAAACTGATTCATTTTTGATTTTTTTTTGCCTCCAGAACAGGATGAAATACTTTTAAACTATTCTCATAGGCATGGTTTGAAAATTCTTCAAATGCCATGCCAATTCTATTGGATGCAATCTGGGCTATTGCTGGCAGATTTTTGGGTTCATTGAGTCGGGATGCTACTGGTTCCAGTAGATGTTCTGGCAAACAGGGGTAGATATCAGGAGTATCTGTTTCCAGGACAAAGCGATCGCAAGAAATCATTTTCAATGCATTCACAACTTTTTTAGCCCTGGGGTTTGTCACTGATCCTGAAAAAGAAATATACAGGCCATATTTTTCAAACAATGGAATCATGTCTGCTGAACCAGAATAAGAATGTATCAATCCTGGAACTTTTAATTTTCCTGTTTTCTTTAAAATATGTATAAAAGTATCCCAGGCGTTTCTCACATGGATATTAATGGGACGTTCAAGTTCTCTTGCAAGCATGAGATGATGCAAAAATACCTTAATCTGTGCCTCCCGGTCACAGGTTTTATCTGTAAAATCAATCCCTGTCTCACCAATCCCGGAAGGATAGGTTAAAAGATAGTGTTCCAGCCTTTCTTTCCATTGACGGGATATACTGCCCACAAACCAGGGATGAATCCCGAAACAGGGTAGAATAGAGGGAAAATCCTTTGACAACTGAGCCGTTAATTCAAAATTATCTTCCATGGTGGCGCAGGACACCATGTACTGAACATTTGCTATCTGTGCACGGTCCTCTATCCATGGGATATCTGAAATTATCCTTGAATCATGCAGATGGCAATGGGAGTCAATAAAATTCATTTTTTAACAAATATATCATTAAAATAATAAGTTAAATAGTGCCGAACAAAAACCACAAATTCCCTTCTCAACTTTCGGAATTGCCAGATTTTAGTGGGGTTGGGCACTAAATGGCAGCACACACCCATCCCAATTGTTTAGCAGCCAGATCAATATCCCATTTTGATTTATCCCTTTCACCAACAAAGTTGGAACCTGATCTGACCTCTATCATAGGGATGTCATAGAGCCTGGCAATATGGGCGCAGGCCGCTCCTTCCATGGCTTCCATCACAGGGGAAAAAGTCGAATAAAGGCTGTCTGCCTGTTTAAAGGAAGATGTGATGGAAGAGACTGTGATAAAAGGGCCTTTGATTATATTGATCTTATTTGATAAAACGGATCGGGACAAAATTCCATGGTAATGATCCACCCTGTCCTGTTCAAACAGATAAATCCCTTTTCTGGTTAAAGGATCTGTATCAATCAAATCAAAAGGCAGGGGATCATTTTCTATAGAATCTGTTTGAATCCCTGTATGGATATATTGTTCCCGGGTGGCAATTGCCACATCCCCTATATTACATCCTGTTTGCTTAAAAACACCTGCAATACCCGCATGTAATACCAGAGAAGGGGATGATTTCTCAAGATACACGGTTAATGCATGGGCAGCATTGAACACTCCTGGACCTGTAATCAGAAGATCATATGTTTTATGGCCGACTTTGCCGGATAAGATTGTCAGCCCGGTTTTGCTAAACTGTTTTGAATCACCAGGGCACAGAGTTAAAAAATGAGATATCTCAAAATGTGTTGCAGCTAAAATAAGAAGATCAGGATTCATTGATCATATTAGCGATAGCATTTAATGCCATTTCATACCCATAATGGCCGAATCCTGTGATCCGGCCAGTGACAATATCAGCCAGCATTGATTTATGGCGAAAGGCTTCTCTCTTGTAAACATTGGACAAATGGATCTCAACCATGGGGCAGGACATCATAGCCAAAGCATCTCTGAGCACAACACTGGTATGGGTTAACGCCCCAGGATTAATTATAATACCATCAATATTTTCATTAAAATTCTCGTGAACTTTATCAGCGATTGCCCCTTCATGGTTGGACTGGAAAAAAACAAGTTCCAATCCCAGTGATTCAGAGAGTTGTGCAAGATCTGTATTGATCTGATCCAGGGTAAGATATCCATATATTTCAGGCTCTCGTTTTCCCAGCATATTGAGGTTTGGACCGTTAATTATTTGAATCTTTTTCATTTTTTACCTCATTTTTTTCCGGCTCTTAACTGCTATAATTCTGTGCGGCCACAAAACCCAGCTCAAAAGCATTCAGATTCTTGTCCAGAAAAGCCTTTTTTGTCCTTCTTTTAATAGCTTCTATCACATTTTCTTTTGTAAATCCAAGACTCCCGGACTGAATTAAAGCGCCCAGAAGAACAATATTCACACTCATCGGACTTCCAGCTTCTTTGGCAAGTTTCATAGCATCAATGGCAACAAGGCTGGCACATTTTTCTTTGAGAAGTTCCTTAATGTTTTCAACTTCTGGGTAAACACCCTTGCCGATGGATACTGTAAAAGGTGGCAGGGTTGCCGTATTTGTAATAACCTTTGTATCCTTGTTGCATCTGTTTAAAGCCCTTAATGTTTCAGCAGGCTCAAATCCCAGAAGAATATCTGCCTCACCATCTGAAATAATAGAACTTGTTGCTTTGCCAAAAACGATGGCAGACTCGACAACGCCACCACGCTGAGCCATTCCGTGTATTTCACTCATCCGAACCTGCACACCTGAAATCAGTGCAGCTTCGCCCAGAACCTTGGACGCCAGAAGATTGCCCTGGCCTCCCACAGCTACCATGATTAGTCTGGTTGTTTCCATTATTATATCATCCTCTTTTTAAAGGTTATTTTTTTAACGGTGTGATCGCATTTTCAGGGCATATCTGTGCACATACGGCACACCCTACACATGTATCTGCATCAATTTTAACTTTTCCGTCTTCAATATAGAAAGATGGGCAGGCAATAGAGTTAACACAATCCTTGTGATCAACACACTTGTCAGACACTTTAAATGCTCTTGGCTTCAATATTTTCAGGCTCTTTGCATACAAGGCACAAGGCTCCTGGGACAGGATAACGGAAACACCTTTGTATTCCAGAGCTTGTCTGATCGTCTCAATGCTCTTTTTAACCTTAAACGGTTTAATAACGGAAACATGTTCCACCCCTAAGGCTCTGACAAGGTTTTCAATATTTATACGGCCAAAGCCATCCAGGCCCAGTCTTTCCATATCCACTCCCGGATGAGGCTGATGTCCGGTCATGGCAGTGGTGCCATTCTCAAGAATGACCAGGGTAAAATTATGGTTGTTAAATACTGCATTAACCAGTCCTGTGATACCTGAATGGAAAAAAGTAGAATCTCCGATAAAGGAGATCACTTTCTGGTCTGTGGCCTGCCCGAATCCGCAGGAAGAACTGACTGAAGATCCCATACAGATTACAAAGTCACCCATATTTAAAGGGGGAAGAAAACCCAGAGTATAACAACCAATATCAGTGGGGCAGATGATATCCATATCGCGGGCAGCCTGCTTCACTTCATAAAAGGTTGCCCTGTGAGAGCACCCGGAACAAAGATTTGGCGGTCGCATTGGGATTGGGGGAACATTATCAGCAGACAATTTTTCTTTGGGTGTATACTCAATCCCAAAATACGCTGCTATTTTTTCTCTTACCATGGCAGGATCATATTCAGAAAGACGGGAAAAAAGTTCTTCTGATTTACCATTTATGGGAATCATTAATCCGGCTTCCTGGGCAAATGCTTTTACAGCTTCTTCCATAAAAGCTTCGCCTTCTTCAATCACCAGTACTTTTTCACAATCCTTTAAAAAATTCTTGATCAATTTTTTTGGCATGGGATTTGAAAATCCCAGCCGCAAAATTTTTGTATCCCCTTTAATGCCCAGATCTTTTACCGCATCCAGTGCATAATGGAAACTGACACCATTGACGATGATACCAAACTTTCCCGATCCTATTACCGAATTAAAGCTGGATTCTTCACAGATCCCTCTGGCCTTTTTCATTTTTTCAAGCAGTTTGACATGTAGCTGTCTTGAAACAGCAGGGACTGTGACACATCTTAAAGGTTCATGGATAAATTTTCCTTTAGTCTGTCTTGGTTTCATGTCACCAAAGGTCACAAAGGCATTGGAGTGATTAATCCTTGTGGTGGTTCGAACCAGAACCGGCTGATTCAGTTCTTCTGAAAGATCAAAGGCATATCTCATCATTTCTTTGGCTTCAGGCACTGAAGAAGGCTCCAGCATGGGCAGATTACCGAATTTGGCATAATACCGGTTGTCCTGTTCATTCTGGCTTGAAAACATGGATGGATCATCTGCTGAAAGAATTACCATGCCACCTGTAACCCCTACATAGGCCAAGGTCATGAAAGGGTCTGCCGCAACATTCAACCCGACATGTTTCATCATACAGAATGTACGAAGCCCTGAGTTAGCAGCTGCCGCCGCCACTTCCAGCGCAACTTTTTCATTGGTGCTGTATTCAAAATAAAGATCTGATTCCTGGGACATCTGGAAAAGATTCAGCGATATTTCAGAAGAAGGCGTGCCGGGATAGGTTGTGGCAAATGCTACACCCGCCTCAATCGCACCTCTTGCAATGGCTTCATTCCCCAGAAGCATAATTTGTTTACCAGGACTGTCGTTTAATAATTTGTGCATCTAATCTCCTTCTCTTAATGGCAATTTACTGGCGTTATGAATATAATTTTTCTGCATCCTCCAGGGATGCGACATATCCTTTCATTCCGTCAACATCTTCAAAGATATTATGTTCGATCCCATATGGAATACTTAGCTTTATTATAGCCATCTTATGGCTGTACTGCACTATGTGTATTTATAATATATCTTCAAATTATTGCAAGAAAAACTATTATTTTTATTCATATATTCTTTTTAAGACCCACTTTGATCAAACACAGGGTTTTCGGTCAAGCACTATCAATATTGATGGGCACAAATGAATTATTTCCCAAGCGCCCTTAACTCATCTTTATTGAAATGGTAGACTGAATTGCAATAGTGACAGCGCACTTCCACAGGGAAAGGACCATTTTTTATCATATCTTTTTTTTCTTTTCCGGCCAGATTTTTTAAATACCCTTCCATTCTGTCTTTTGAACATCGACAAAAAAATTCCACCCGGCTATTGTTCAAAAACTGCGGTTCAAGGCTTGAAAAAGCCTCATGGATAATCTCTTCTGGCGAATGCCCTTTAGCAAACAATTCACCCAATGAATCAATGCCCTGAATCATTTTTTCAGCTTCAAAAACCTTTTTTCGGTCTGCGCCCGGAAGTGCCTGGAGGAAAATCCCTCCTGCTCCTTTAACCGATTCCTGGTCATCAAAAAAAATACTTAATTTAAAGCCCGTGGGAATCTGTTCTGATATTAAAAAATAATTGGCCAGATCTTCTGCAATGGATCCATGTTCAAGGGCCACCTGCCCGGAATAAGGTGTATGGGCATTATCCAGATATTTTGTAATCGTAAGAAACCCTGCACCATAAAGTGTTGACAAATATTTGATCTTTTCAGTATTTTTTACTTCTATCTGTTGAGTTTTAAGACATCCTTTGACTTCTCCAAACATATTTGATTCAACATCCAGTCCTTTTATTGGCCCTGAACATTGAATATTCATACTAACCCTGTCATTTTTATCTTTAAGGGTCGAACAAAGAAGACCTGCTGCAATATATCCTTGTCCCAGTATCAGGGTTTCCAAAGGCCCTAAATCATGGTTTGCCCTCATTTCATTCACCATCCGGGTGGAATGAACAATTGCGCCTCTGATCATCTTATCCGCCATGATAAACCTGAAAACCCTGTCCTTTGCAGACGCTTTAAATTGTTCTTTTAAATTCTTATTAAAAATATCTTTTTTAATCATATTTCATCTTCTTTCCATATTTTTATATTAAAGTACTGAGATATGAGTTTTGAGTAGTGAGAAAAAACTTTCTGCTTAGCTTCCCTCGCATCTCACATCTCTTTCATAATTTATTGTGCCCTCAATTGCATGGGCTTTATTGTGTGATTCTCCTGTCAAAACTTCGAAGCTGGATGGCTTCGGCAAGATGGTGCCGCTCAATTTCAGGTGCATTTTCGAGATCTGCAATGGTTCTTCCCACCCTCATGGCAGAATGGCAGGCCCTGGCAGAAAATCCTAAAACATCAACTGCCTGTTTAAGGATGTGTTCGCATTCATCAGTCAGGTTACAAAACTTTTTCAAGTGGCGGCTGTGCATCCTGGCATTATTGAATATAACTTTTTTTTTGAATCTTTTTTCCTGTATCTTTCTGGCGTTATTTACCCTTTTTCTTATCTGGGAAGAAACTTCACCCCTGTTTTTAGGGGCAAGATCTTTATACTCAACCCTGGGGACTTCAATCTGAATATCAATTCTGTCCAAAAGCGGTCCTGAAATCTTTGATCTGTATTTTTGAATCTGGGGTTGGGTGCAGCTGCACTTGCCCAGGGGATCAGACAAATATCCGCATGGGCATGGGTTCATGGCAGCCACCAGCATAAATTGGGATGGAAAGGTTGCCTGCATACTGGCCCTTGCAATGGAAACCTTGCCATCTTCAAGGGGTTGTCTTAAAACCTCCAGGACATTTTTTTTAAATTCAGGTAACTCATCAAGAAAAAGTACGCCATTGTGGGCCAGGCTGATTTCTCCAGGAGCTGGCTTTGATCCGCCACCCACAAGACCTGCCTCGGAAATTGTATGATGGGGAGAGCGAAATGGTCTTATTGAACTATTTACTGTTGTATCTTCAATTAATCCCAGAACTGAATAAATTCTCATGACTTCGACTATTTCTTCAAAGGCCATCTTTGGCAGGATGGTTGGAAGCCGTTTTGCCAGCATACTTTTCCCGGATCCCGGCGGTCCTGTCATAAGAACATTGTGAAATCCTGCCGCAGCAATTTCCAGAGCTCTTTTAGCATGGTACTGGCCCCCAACTTCGGAAAAATCCATTCCATAGTTATCCTGAAAACGTGTTCGAGATTTTGGATCTATTTGAAACTTTTTAATTTCAACAAAACCTGAAAAAAAATCTACAATTTGCGACAGATTTTTTACAGGCAACACATCAATACCCTCCACCATTGCTGCTTCATCAGCATTTTCAAAAGGGAGGATAATTCCTTTGTATCCCTTTTCTTTTGCAGCTAATGCATAGGGAAGTACAGCCTTGACAGGTTTTATCTTTCCGTCAAGAGAAAGCTCTCCTGAAATAAGATAGGAATTAATCTTATCTGCCGGGATGACTTCAGAGGCGACCAGTATACCAATGGCCACGGGCAAATCAAAACCTGTTCCTTCCTTTTTAACATCGGCAGGAGCAAGATTGACCACAATTCTTTCCATGGGAAATGTATACCCGGAATTTTTTATGGCAGTTTTAACCCGGTCTTTGCTCTCTCGAACGGAGACTTCCGGCAACCCGACAATATTAAAGACGGGGAGTCCATAGGAAATATCAACTTCAACCGCAACAATAAATCCATCAATCCCTGTTACTGAACAAGAGTCTACTTTTGCAAGCAACTTAGCTCCTTTTCAAATTGTTTAAATCTGATGGTATTATAATTCTTTACACTATTTGATGTTAATTTTCTCTATCAAAACAATCAGGTCCAAAGAAATTTTTCATTTGTTTTGCTTTGTGTATTAAAATTAGATATATATAGCAAACAAATTTTTAGGCATACAATAAATGATATATATATAATTTATGACCAGATATTTTTTGCAAAGAACACTCTCACAAAGCGTCTCTGTTTCAGGAACCGGGGTTCATTCCGGGAAACAGACCCACCTGAAAATACACCCTGCACCGGAAAACCATGGTATAAAATTTCGACGGGTTGATCTGCCCGGCACCCAGGATATCCAGGCGCTTTTCAAGTTGGTGGTAGACACAAGCCTTGCAACAGTCATAGGGAACAATGGTGCCATTATTTCAACCATTGAACATCTAATGGCCAGTTTTGCAGGCCTTGGCATTGATAATGCCCTGGTGGAGGTGGATGATTATGAAATCCCGATTATGGATGGTAGTGCCAGGGTTTTCACCCAACTCTTTGAGAATGCCGGCATTGTGAAACAAGCTGCTCCAAAACATTTTTTTATCGTAAAAAAACCGATTAAAGTAGCTGATAATGATAAATCTGTTATGATCTTTCCGGAACCCTGTTTCAAAATAACCTGCCAAATTGATTTTCAACACCCTTTGATCGGAAAACAGGAAATTACCTTTGACAGGGCTAAAAACAATTTTGAAAAAGAAATCAGCCGGGCCAGAACATTCGGATTTATCCAGGATCTGGAACTTTTAAAAAAATTCAGCCTTGGCAAGGGTGGAAGTCTTGACAATGCCATCATTATTGATAAAGATAGAATTTTAAATGAAGAAGGGTTAAGATACCCTGATGAATTTGTCAGGCATAAACTTTTAGACAGCCTTGGAGATTTTTCCCTCCTTGGCATGCCAATCCAGGGACATATAATTACCTGCAAATCAGGGCACACCCTGAACCATTTATTCATTAAAAATTTTTTAGATAACAAAAATGCCTGGGAAACAGGGCCGGCAAAAATGGAATAATATTTTTATAATGATGATACGATCCGCCTTTCATAGAAAAATGATTACGCTTGTTTTGAGTGTCCTGCTCTGCCTTTTTTTTCCTTTAATTGCTTTTGCAGAAGAGAATGCTGCCATTGAAAATATCAAACTTGCGAATACACGAGATGATCTTTTAGTATATTTTGATGTGAAACAAGCATTTACAGAAAAAATGAATCAGGCTGTACTCAATGGTATTCCAACTGCTTTTTCATTTTATATTACCTTATATAAAACTGATGGCTCATGGTTTGACAAAAAAATATCTGACATCCAGATTAAATCCACTTTAAAGTATAATTCCTTAAAAAAAGAATTTTCTATTTTACGGCCCTGGAAAAATGAAAAGGCCGATGTCACACAATCCTTTATAGAAGCAAAATCTTTTATGGCCGAAATTGACAATTTAAAAATCATCCCATTGAATCAACTTGTCAAAGGGGACAAATACCAGCTAAGGATCAAGGCCAAGCTTGATAAAGTCACCCTACCCTTATCACTTCACAATGTTTTCTTTTTTGTCTCTTTTTGGGATTTTGAAACAAATTGGTATTTAATCAATTTTACCTACTAGTGTTCACAACGTCTTAATCTTGCCTGAAATTAAACATATGGCTGAACCAAAACATATAAAAGATGAACAGACCAGGAAAAAAAAAGAAGGCTTTTTAATCCTCTTCATCCTGATTGCGGTCGGGGTCCTGACATTTATTGAAACCCGCATCACCGATTTCGGCAGTGATTTCCCCATGTCCAGTACTGTATTGATGTTTATCCTGATAAACACGAATTTGCTGCTGCTACTGGCTTTGCTTTTATTGGTCTTTAGAAATCTTGCAAAGCTCTACTATGAAAAAAAGAATAATATTTTTGGATCTAAACTCAAAACCCGTTTGATCTCTGCATTTATTGTACTTGCTCTTTTGCCGACAACTGTTCTCTTCTTTTTTTCCATTCAGTTTATTTCCACCAGCGTTGCCTTCTGGTTTAATGCTCCTGTTGAGCAGACCCTGGAGAGTTCATTGTCTGTTGGCCAGAAACTTTATGAATATATTGAAGAAACAAATGAATTCTATGCCAAAAGAGCCACTTTTCAAATAGACTCCCGAAAGCTTTTAGACAAAGGGAATAAAGAAAAACTGACCCGTCATTCCCAGGTCATACAACGCGCATTTAACCGTCATGCTGTTGAAATTTATACCTCTGATGGCAAGCGTGTCAGCCTGTCTTTGGCAAATGAACTGGAAAACCTTCATTTCGGCCTTTTAACCAGTAATGAATTAACCGGTATTCCTGAAGGTTCGAACACCCACACTATTTCCCAAGATATCCAAGAAGGAGAATTGTTAAGAACAATAGCAGCCATACCTTTTGGTACTGATCCGAAAAAAGCCCACGCGTTCATTGTTATCTCCACTCTGATATCACCGGATTTGTCTGAAAACCTGCAAGCCATTTTAAAAGGTATTGAGGAGTATCATCAGCTTAAGCTGGCCAAAAAACCCGCACAGATAACCTATTATATTGCGCTGTCGATTGTTGCCCTTCTTGTTGTTTTCTGTGCTATCTGGTTTGGGTTTCAGCTGGCAAAATCCATCACAATTCCCATAATGAAATTCGCCGAAGGAACCAAAAGGGTTGCAGATGGAGATTTGAACTATCAAATTGACTTCCAAACGGATGATGAAATCGGAACCCTTATTAAATCATTTAATTTAATGACCAGAGAACTTGCCTCAGGAAGAGAACAAATTGCACTTACCGGTGAAATGCTCAAACAACAGAATGCCGAGCTTGAAAAAAGTCGTCAATACATTGAAATTGTTTTAAAAAATATTTCTGCGGGTGTGATATCTATTGATAATAAAGGAACCATTACAACCATCAACAAGGCAGCCGAATCCATGCTGGATATTGACAGCCATGATATTTTAAACCAGAATTTCAAAGATGTTTTAAAAAACGACTATTTACAAATTGCCAATAAAATTTATGACCAGGTTGCCCAGGGCCAGAAGACACTTGAAATTCCACTTTCCGCAACTATTTCAGGAACCCCCAAACATTTTTCTTTAAATTTCAATACTCTAAAAAATGACTTGAATCAAGATGTGGGTGCTGTGTTGGTTTTTGACGATGTCACTGAACTTGAAAAGGCCCAGCGAATTACTGCCTGGCGAGAGGTTGCCAGAAGAATTGCCCATGAAGTGAAAAATCCTTTAACACCGATAAAATTGTCAGCTCAACGGTTAAAGCGTAAATATGGAAAACAAATCAATGACGAAATTTTTACAAATTGTGCTGACACCATTGTGGAACATGTGGACCTGATCAGAAATCTTGTCAACCAGTTTGCAGCGTTTGCCAAATTCCCGGATGCAAACGTTACCAAATGCAGAATTGAAAATATTGTTCTTGAAACCATTGCTCTGTACAGGGAAGGTCTTGAACGAGTAGATATCAGATCCCGGTTTGCCCCCAATATCCCAGTGTTGAAACTGGATCACCAGCATATGAAACAGGCATTTATAAACCTGGTTGACAATGCAGTCTATGCGATGAATAAAGAGGGACAGATTATGCTTGATGTCTCTTTTGATGAAATTTTAAAAATTGTAAGAATCGAAATTGCTGATAATGGTAAAGGCATATCAGATATAGAAAAAACCAAATTGTTTGAACCTTATTTTTCCACCAAGAAATCAGGCATGGGACTGGGACTTGCCATTGTCACTTCTATTATTTCCGATCATAATGGTGTAATAAGGGTTCAGGATAATAAGCCCAAAGGTGCAAAATTTATTATTGAACTTCCGGCTTGATAACTAAACATATTACAGGAGAAAAAAGCATGTATCCTGCAGTGTTAATTGTTGATGATGAGGCAACCATCATAGAGTCCCTTGAAGGCATTCTTTCAGACGATGGATTTGAAGTCATACATGCCTTTAACGGGTATGAAGCATTAAAAAAAATTGAAATCGAATCCCCGGACATTGTTCTGCTTGATATCTGGATGCCTGGGATGGACGGGATTGAAACCTTAAAAGAAATAAAAAAAATAGCCCCCAATCTTCCAGTGGTTATGATCACAGGCCACGGGACCATTGAATCTGCGGTTGATGCTACAAAATCAGGAGCTTATGATTTCCTTGAAAAGCCATTATCCATTGACAAGGTCATGGTTACCATCAATAATGCCCTGAACTTTAGAAAACTTGAAGAAGAAAATCTCTACCTGCGGAAAAAAAGTATTGAGAAAAACTCCATTACGGGAACCAGTCCTGCCGTCCAAAAGCTGTATGGAGAAATCATGAGCGCTGCGCCTTCAGATGCTTCTATTCTGATTACTGGAGAAAATGGGACCGGCAAAGAAATGGTTGCCAGAACCATCCATCAGCTCAGCTTAAGACCTGAACAACCCTTTATCATCATCAATTGTGCAGCCATCCCCAAAGAAAATCTTGACAGTGAACTCTTTGGCCATGAAAAAGGTGCTTTTGAAGAGGCTACATCAAAGAACAAAGGTAAATTTGAGCTTGCCTCGGACGGAACTCTCTTTCTTGATGAAATCGGTGATATGAATATCAATACCCAGGCAAAAATCTTAAGATCCCTTGAATCAAAGACATTCCAGAGAATCGGAGGTGGAAGAACCCTTCACATGGATGTCCGCCTTATTGCTTCATCAAATAAAAATCTTGAAAAAGAAATTGAAGCCGGTAATTTCAGGAAGGATCTTTATTTCAGACTTAACGTGATACCCATTATTGTACCGCCATTAAGGGATAGGAAAGAAGACATTCCAATGCTTGTGGACACGTTCCTTGAAAGATTATCCAACCAGTCTTCAGAAAAGAAAAAAACTATATCTGAAGATGCCTTGAACCTTCTTGTTGATTATGAATGGCCTGGCAATGTAAGGGAGTTGAAAAACCTTTTGGAACGGCTTTCAATTATGGTTGAAAAGGAGCATATTGATATGGGGGATATCCCCCAGCCCTATAACCCTGGATGCAAGCCTGTCAAACCGGCTGAAAAAGGGCTCCCCCTTTATGGAGACGATTTATCCCTGGCTAAAAAACAATTTGAAAAAAACTTTATAAAACAAAAGCTTGATCTTGAAGGCGGTGATTTGATATCTGCGGCTAAAAAACTTGGGACATCTGTAAAATATATAAAAAAAATAATTCATAAACTTAATGAGAATCATTAGCGGCAATTGCAAAGGCAGAAAACTCGTAAACCTTCCGGGTCAGCAAATCCGCCCCACATCTGATCGAACCCGGGAGGCTATTTTTAACATCCTGGGTCAAAAAGTAAAAAAGGCAAAGGTGCTGGATCTTTTTGCCGGAACTGGTGCGTTAGGCATAGAAGCCTTAAGCCGGGGGGCCTTCCATGCCACCTTTATTGATCTGTTTTGTGATATCATCCACAAAAACCTTGAACTTTGCCGTTTTAAAGAAAACGCCAGGGTGATCTGTTGTGATATCGTTAAGGAGGGCATGACTGAAAGCCTTAATGGAAAGCTGTTTGACCTTGTGTTCATTGATCCGCCTTATGGTAAAGGGCATATTGAAGTAACTCTTGAAAAAGAGTCATTTACTGACCTGCTGGATGATAATTGTATCATCATTGCTGAGCAATCCTGCAAAGAAAATCTGGAAATTAAATTTCCAGGCCTTGACATTTACAGACAAAAAAAATACTCAAAAACAAATATTTATTTTATAAAAAAAACTTAAAACTTAAAAAAGGATAACTCCTCAATGACTGACAAAAAAAAAACAGCCATCTACCCCGGTTCTTTTGATCCATTAACAAACGGCCATATTGATATTATTGAAAGGGCTCTTGATATTTTTGACGAAGTTATTATTGCAGTGCTGCATAATCCTTCCAAAAAAGCATTGTTTGCCATGGATGAAAGAGTGAAAATGATCAAACAAAGCTTTAACGGCAGAAAATCCGTTATGGTAGATTCTTTTGGCGGTCTTCTTGTGGATTATGCAAAAATGAAAAATGCTGTGGCCATTATCCGGGGGATGCGGGCCCTATCTGATTTTGAAAGTGAATTTCAGATGGCATTGATGAATCGAAAACTGAACAAGGAGGTGCAATCTGTATTCTTAATGACCGGATTCAGATGGATATTTACCAGTTCATCCATTATCAAGGAAGCTGCGCAATTTGGAGGAGACATCAGTGATATGGTCCCGGAAGCAGTCCATATAAAAATGATGGAAAAATACCCAAAGAAATAAAAATAAAAATGGACTTATGGCAGCTTCATATCTTTATTTCGGTTGTTGAAAATAAAAGCTTTTCAAAGGCATCTTTTGCCATTAATCTTTCCCAGCCCACGGTAAGCCTTCATATTAAAGAACTTGAAGCACATTTTCAATGCCGCCTTCTAGACCGGTTAGGAAAAATAACAGAACCCACAAAAGCAGGTGAACTCCTGTATCAATACGCAAAAAGGCTCTTGAGCCTAAGAGATCAGACAGAATCTGCCCTGCAGGAGTTTTTAGGAAACGCCAAAGGAACTCTTTTCATCGGTGGCAGCACTATTCCTTCCGGATATATTATCCCCAGACTCATTGGACCTTTTTTAAAACAATTTCCTGATATTTCAATTGAATTGACCGCTGGCGACACCATGCAAATTGTTCAACAAATCAAAAAAGGAAAAATAGAAATCGGCATTGTCGGTGCAAAAATAGATGACCCCCAGATCAAACAGGAAAAACTGATGAGCGATGAAATGAAACTGATTGTTCCCGCAAACCACAAGTGGGCAAAAAGAACATCTATTGACAGCTCAAAACTCTTTGAAGAAACTTTTATTGCAAGGGAAAAAGGTTCAGGGACATGGCAATCCATCCTTAAAGCCCTGGACGATGAAGGGTTTAACTCAAAAAATCTTAAAACCGGTATTACCATGGGAAACACAATCTCTGTAATTCAAAGCATCTTAAATCATGCCGGGATATCCATCCTTTCAACCATTGCCGTCCAGAATGAAATCAATAACGGCTATTTAAAGGCCTTATCAGTAAAAGGCATGAACCTCAGCCGTTTTTTTTACCTTACCCTGTCAAAAAAAAGAACATTATCTCCGATTTGTAAAAAATTCATTAACTTTGCAAGACAAGCCCTTTAACAGATTATTCACGTTTCCCAGAGAACAACTCTGTTTCGTCCGGTTTCTTTTGCCTTATAAAGGCAATCATCACTGCGTTTGAGCATTTTTTCCATGTTGTCGTTCGAGTCCAGCAATTTCGAGACACCGAAGTGAGAAATTCCGAAAAAACAATACCTTTCATAATATCTCCTTCATTGAGCTTCTCAAAAATTTTAATGGTAACTGACTATATAAATAAATCTGATTCAAGAATTTAGTAACAATATTTCAGAAATCAGTAAAGATATTTTAAAAATTGCCTATCCTTCAATAAAAAGGTTCAAGGAGTCAATTTGTTCTTTGTCATCTGTCTCCATGACCCTGATAATATCCTTGTGCATCCTTTTTTTCAGTTCGCCGAAAATCCCTCTTTTTTTAATGAATGTCCTGGCGAATGCCAGGGTATCCTCCATAAGTTCTTCCTTGTTTTCACAGGCTTTTACAATCACATGGTTATCTGCAAGCTCCTGGGCACCAAACCGTTTTCCTGAAAGGATCATCTCATTGAATTTATATTCAGGAACTGCCTTTCTGACAAAGGCAATCATACCCGGAAGAAAGGGGATGCTGATATCCACTTCCGGAAAACAAAAAAAACCTTTGTCTTTTTTCATAAATCTGAAATCGCAGGTACAGGCCAGCATGGCACCATTCCCAAAAGCATGGCCGTTAATTGCGGCAATTACGGGGACAGGCATGAATAAAATTCTTTTAAAGATTGTGTTCATGCCATACATAAATGATTTTATGCTGTCAAAATCCTTTTCATTCATTTTCCGGCCCAGCCATTCAACATCAATCCCCTGAGAAAAATTCTTTTCATCTGCAGAGGTTAAAACAATTGAAAAAACCTCTTTATTTTCCAGTATTTCATCAAAGCATTGATTCATCTGCCTCACAAAATCAAGGTTCTGTTTATTCGGACCATTACACATATTAATGATTGCCACAGACTCATTTTTTTCCCATTCAATGATTGCCATTGATAACCCCTTGTAAAATCGGATTTATTCTTAAAAATAACCAAGGGGTATTAATAAATTAAAAAATTGAATACTTCAAGTTTAAAACCAGGTTTTAAGACATATATCAGATGAATTTCAAAAGAGAATCTGATTGACAAGCCTTTTGTTTTCTGACAAGCTCCGCTATGGTAAAAATAATATAATTTGGTCTGTAATATATTAAAATTCAGGAACACTCCATGATTATTGGAATTGATGTTGGCGGCACAAACACTGATGCTGTACTTTTAAGCAGCAGCAGAATTGAAAAAAAGGTTAAAGTACCCACTGACTCTGCAGATCTTTTCAATACGATTCTTTCATGCTTTACACGGCTTCTGGATAATATCGATCCAAAAAAAATTAAAAGGGTTGTCATCTCAACAACACTGACAACCAATGCCATTGTCCAGCAAAATATGAACCCGGTCGGAATGTTTGTTTCAGCTGGGCCCGGGATTGATCCTATTGCTTTCAGCACGGGGGAACACTACTATTGTGTATCTGGATCAATCAATCACAGGGGAAGAGAAAAAGCTCCGGTAAACACGATGGAGATCGAAGATATTGCCAAAAAGCTGAAAAAGACCGGCATTGAATATATTGGAATTGTCAGCAAATTCTGCGTTCGAAATCCCAGCCATGAAATTCTTATCAAACGAATTTTGAATAAACATTTCAAAAAAATATTTATGGGCCACCATGTCTCGGGAAATCTTAATTTCCCCCGGAGAATTGCCACGACCCATTTAAATGCTGCTGTATTTTCCCTTCATAAATCATTTTTTGAGGCAGTAAAACTTTCCCTTAAGGAAAAGGGGCTTGCAGTTCCCATTCAAATACTGAAAGCAGATGGCGGAACCATGTCCCTTGAATCTTCAATGGCTTTTCCAGGTCAGACAGTTCTTTCAGGACCGGCCGCAAGTATTATGGGAGCGATTCCCTATGCCTCCAAAAAACAGGATGCCATTGTGCTTGATGTCGGGGGCACCACAACTGATATTGCCTTTCTGGTTGACAAAGCACCATTATTAGAGCCCCTGGGAATCCAGAGAGGGCGGTATAAAAGCCTGATCAGATCTTTACAAACCGATTCAATAGGAATTGGGGGAGACAGCATAGTCAGACTAAAAAACAAGGAACTGATCATCGGCCCTGACCGCAAGGGACCTGCCATGGCATTTGGAGGACCCGAGCCAACACCTACAGATGCCCTGTTTGTACTGGGACTTATGAAGGATGGAGATAAAGAAAATGCCCAGAAAGGGATTCACAAAATTGCCAAGGAACTGAGCCTGACAGATATTGAGGCAGCTGATCAAATATTTAAAAAATGTTGTTCCATCATTTTGAAAAAAACCTTTGAAATGATTGATAAACTCAATTCCAAACCTGTTTATACTGTGCATGAATTTCTTGAAGGGTATAAAATCAGCCCTCAAAAAATACTATTGCTTGGGGGTCCTGCTCCATATTTTGCTAAAAAAATAGAAGAACTTTATCATATAAAAACCATTGCAGTGCCTGAGTCTTCAGTGGCAAATGCCATTGGCGCGGCTCTTGCCAGAACCACCTGTGAAGTTTCTCTAAATGCCGATACAGAACAGGGTATTGTAAGTGCCCATGAAGAAGGTTTTGCAGAGCCCATTTCCAAAACATATTCTAAGGATGATTTAATTGAAACCGCACTCACGCTTTTAAAAGAAAAAGCAATTAATTTGGGTGCAGATCAGGACAATATAGATGAAATGGAAGTGGTTGAATTTCAACAATTCAATATTGTTCGAAATTTTTCACCCAGGGGTAAAATATTAAGAATAAAAATGCAGATCAAACCAGGTATGATCAAAGGATTTGAAAAAATTTTGCTATAATTTAAAGAGGGTATAATGTTAAAGGCATTGCATAAAACAGGTCTTGTGTTCTTCCCTGCGTTTGACTGGGCCATTGATCCCACTCATCCTGAAAGAGAAGAACGTCTCTTGTATACTCAGGATCAGGTTACAGAGGAAGGCATTTTTGATATCAACGGAATTATTGAGTATAAACCTGATCTTGTTACTTTTCAGGATATCCAGCGGGCCCATTTTTGCGTTCCTGATGAAAAAACCATTACCACCCAATCCCATCTGATCAGTGCAGGAGGTGCCAAAGCCATTGCCGATGCAGTTCTAAATAAAGAGGTAAAAAATGGATTTGCCCTGGTACGTCCGCCCGGGCATCATTCCATGAGAGTTTCCCATGGCGGCCGGGGATTTTGCCACATCAACATGGAAGCCATCATGGTGGAATATATCAGATCCCAATACGGCATTAAAAAAATAGCTATTATTGATACTGATTGCCATCATGGGGATGGTACCAATGACATTTTCTGGCATGATCCTGATGTATTGTTCATTTCCCTTCACCAGGATGGAAGAACCCTGTATCCAGGTTCAGGCTTTCCTGAAGAGTTAGGAGGCCCCAATGCCAAAGGATCTAATCTGAACATTCCGCTGCCACCGGGTACATCCACGGAAGGATATCTTTATGTCATCAGAAATTGTGTATTACCTGCCATAGAAGAATTCAAACCAGATATTATTGTCAACTCTGCGGGACAGGATAACCATTATACTGATCCTTTAACCAATATGAATTTTTCAGCCCAGGGGTATGCAGAACTGACCACCCTTCTTAAACCAGATATTGCTGTTCTTGAAGGGGGATATTCCATTGAAGGTGCCCTTCCCTATGTGAATCTGGGTATAATCCTTGCCATGGCAGGCCTTGATTATTCAGGGGT
This sequence comes from Candidatus Desulfobacula maris, assembly GCA_014383445.1. Taxonomy (GTDB): domain Bacteria; phylum Desulfobacterota; class Desulfobacteria; order Desulfobacterales; family Desulfobacteraceae; genus Desulfobacula; species Desulfobacula maris. Next base: position 25,046 of record JACNHV010000249.1, read on the forward strand.
TGTTGAACCGGATTTTAATCCTGAACAGCTGAAACAATCCGTTAGTGTCACTGATAAAATCAAAAAGACCACGGATCTTGTTAATTCCTATTGGCATCAAAAAGATGCGTTAAGACAAAGATCAGGAACACCCGGAGATATTGTGACCAGACATCGGGAAATATTTTATGATACAGCCAATATCTTTGAACGACAAAAAGAAAAAGTGAGAATCTGCCAGGACTGTGGCGGTTGCTTTGAAATAGATTCCACAGCCAGTCCAGGTCACCATATTCTTGCCATACATATCCCTATCAATGCCTGTAAAGCCTGTATTGAAACCGGATATCAATTCTTTGATCAAGCGGATAAAAACAAATTTGATATTGTTTTTTTACAGGACAGGCCAAAAGACCTCTATGAAATAAAGTGACATTGGATACAAAAAAATACAGACATCTGGAAATAAGGTCCCTTGTGGTTCAAGCCATAAGGGATTTTTTTACAGGCAAGCTTTATCTTGAAGTAGAAACTCCCATTCTTTGTCCCTGTATTATTCCAGAAGCTCATATTGATCCTGTAACTTCTGAAGACCAGTATCTTCAAGCTTCTCCTGAACTATGCATGAAAAGGCTTCTATCAAAAGGCTTTAATAAAATTTTTCAAATCTGTAAATGTTTCAGGAAAAATGAAAGAGGGTCACACCATTTGTCAGAATTGACTATGCTGGAATGGTATGCCAAAAATGATACCTATCTTGATTTAATGAATCAATGCCAGGGCCTGATAAAATTTATAGCAGCAAGGCTCAACCTTGAAAACCAGATCAAATATCAGGATAAAATCATCAGCTTAATCGGACCTTGGCAAAAGCTTACCGTTCAGAGTGCCTTTGACCTGTATTCAGACAAATCCTTAAGCGCCGCACTGGCAGATGGCAGTTTTGATGAAATCATAAGCTTTCAGATAGAGCCCCTTCTTGGCAATACAAGTCCTTGTTTTCTATATGATTATCCGGCAAGCATGGCATCCCTGGCTAAACTTTTACCAGGCAATCCTGATCATGCCCAGAGATTTGAATTTTACATAGCGGGAATTGAGCTTGCCAATGGGTTTACCGAATTGACTGATCCTGTTGAGCAAAAATTAAGATTTGAAAAAGAAAACATGATCCGGAGTTCTCAAAAAAAAACCACGACCCCCATGCCTTATAAATTCCTGGCAGATCTTGAAAAAATGCCGGAAGCTGCAGGAATTGCATTAGGGGTTGACCGGCTTGTCATGATTTTTAGTAATGCCTTATCCATTGACGATGTAGTGACTTTTACACCGGAAGATGTATAAAACTACTTCACCTTACTTGCGAAATTCTTTTCCAATAAAAAAAGACATGATAATGCACCCTATAATAAAGGACCCCAGTGAAAATAATAATTGGCTTTCAATCTGCGGAATTTCATTTATATTTGTGTAAATCCTCATATTTTGGGCAATACAAATCACACCATCTTTTTTGATATATTGCTGTGCCATGATAATGCTTTTTTTGAACGGCCACAACGCATATAAAGATCCGACCATCAGTCCCATAAGAAATGCCATGGTGGCGTTATAATATCTTTTCAAAACAGCAGTAATAAGTTTTGTAAATAAAAGACCACCGACAATAATGCCAATGAAAAAACACCCTAAAAAGGCCAGGTTATCCCAATTCAATGTCTTTAATCCTGAGATGGCGGAAATCACTTCAAAATAAGCTCCCATCAGGATCAGAACCAAAGATCCGCTTATCCCGGGAAGAACCATTGCTGAAATTGCAACTGCCCCGCAAATCAAAGCATAACCATATTCATCAAGGGTATATTTTCCTGTGAATGAAAATGCTGTAACCCCTTGCTTTTCTTTTTCAAAATTCTGGTTATTCAAAAACTGGACTTCATAAATTTCTGATTTCTTTTTTATTTTTTCATAGGGATTAACTGCATAAGTCACATATATTGTACAAACAGCTCCTAAAATAACAAACAAAATCAGATAAGCTTTTCTTTCCTTCAGCATTTTCACAGGGATAATGATCGACATCAGAATCAATCCGAAAAATAAAGCATAAGTAACGCTATAATGATAAACGATTAAATATTTCATCAAACTTGAAAGAGAAATAATGGCTACCACGGCACCCACAATTAATTTAAAAAGAAAAATGAAATCATTATTTCTTAAAAACTCAATAAAAATATTCAATGAGTCTGCTTTCTTTGCTTTAAAAACAATTTTGAAGATACATGATGAAAAATATAGGATATTGACTGGATTAATTTTGTTCAGAATAGAGAAGACACGTTCATAAATTTTAAAAATCAAAAGGAATGTACCGCCGGAAACCCCGGGGATAATGTTTGCCGTTCCCAGACAAAACCCCATTAGAAGCTCTTTGATGAACGAGGATTCTTTGGTATTGTTTCTCATAGGTTTTCTTAAAGAACTACTCATCCCACCCATGTTGACCAATCAATTTTACAAATCTGCATGCGCCGAGGTTTGTTGATTTTATACCATCTTCGGTCTTTTCAAGCCGTATCAACTCCTGGGAAAAATTATCCCCTACTGGCATTACAAGCCGTCCTCCGATTGAAAGCTGTTCAATCAGGGGTAAAGGAATCTTTTGTCCGCCTGCTGTGACGATAATGGCATCAAAAGGACCCTCCTGATTCCAGCCCTGTGTCCCGTCTGAATACCTGGTGACAATATTATGATAATTAAGTTTGTCAAAAAGCTTTCGCGTCTGTAAAAACAAGGCGTTATTCCTTTCGATGGTATATACTTTATAGACGATCTGGGCCAGGACAGCTGCCTGATATCCTGATCCCGTACCAATCTCTAGCACTCTTTCGTGACCTTTTAGTGCAAGGCTTTGAGTCATCTCTGCAATAATATAGGGTTGGGAAATGGTCTGACCCTCTCCAATGGGTAAAGGGAAATCTCCATGAGCACTGTCAGCAAGGGCCTCACTGACAAATAAATGCCGGGGCACGGTACTCATTGCCGCAATAACCAAAGGATCCGTTACCCCCCTTGAAACGATCTGTTTTTCAACCATTTCACGACGGCGACTGGCAAATTTTTTAAGTTCATTTTTCATGTCCACCTTAATACCAGCAACCACTACCCTCGTCAAGAAGATACAGTCCTTTTGTTTCTGGTATTCTTACCTTGATTTTTATCCTTGATTTCAGTATTTATACCCTCATGAACAGGCTTCGACAAATAATCAGGGCAGTTTTCATGTCCGGGATTCTTTTTTTCATTAGTGTGATGGGATATATGATGATTGAAAAATGGAATTTCCTTGATTCAGTATATATGACTGCCATTACAGTTACTACTGCAGGGTTTATGGAGGTTCATGAATTAAGCTCAGCCGGAAGAATATTTACCAGCATAGTCCTGGTTGCAGGTGTTGGCTATTTCTTTTATATTGCCGGGCTTATCGTACAATCCATAGTTGAAGGAGAAATAAAAGCAATTTTGGGGAGGAAAAGGTTGGATAAAAAAATCAATAAATTGAAAAACCATTATATTGTCTGTGGATACGGCCGTATTGGAAGAGTATTGTCTCAGCTGATAAAAGAAGAAACAAATGACATTGTTGTAGTTGATAATGACGATGGCCTTGTAGACACATTGGGCAAAGATAAAATGCATTATATTCAGGGGGATGCATCTGATGAAGAGATCCTTGAAAAAGCCGGCATTAAAAATGCGTCATTTCTGATTGCTGCACTTGGAACGGATACTGCCAATGTTTTCCTTGTATTAACTGCAAGGCAGCTAAATCCTGATATTTATATTATGGCCCGGGCCAGTGGTACTGATGTTAAGAATAAACTTATGATTGCCGGGGCCAATCGGGTTGAATCTCCCTATGATACCGGTGCCATGTCCATGGGATTAAAGCTGTTAAGACCCAGTGTAAGCAGTTTTCTTGATATTGCATTATCCAGAAAAAGTGAGGCTATTCAAATTGAAGAGCTTTTTGTACCAAAAAGCTCCAAGTATACTAATGTTGTACTTAAGGATTCCGGAATCCGACAGGATTTCAATCTCATTATTATATCCATAAAAAAAACGTCTGGAGAAATGCTTTTTAATCCCCATTTTGAAACCTTGATTGAACCAGGGGATACTGTCATTGTTATGGGAAAAACACCAGACTTAAAAAAATTCGCAAAAGCCATCAATCCTGAGGAAAATTAAAAGAACTATATTTTATAAATTATCCGCTCATCAGTAATAATAATATCAACTGTAAATTTTCTTGATTCCATCTGGATCTGATCAACAATCTGTTCTTCATAGGCAAGGGATACTTTTCTGCATGTTTCAGGCAGTTTTGTTATCAGCTTATTATAAAAATTATTGCCAAACCCTATTCTTCCACCTTTATCATCAAATGCAAGCCCCGGGATAATAGCAATGTCAATATCTTCCAATGGTATCTTTTTGCATTTTTCAATATCCGGTTCAAGGATATCATTGGCGTTTGCGACAAGATCATTGTCATAATTATTGATTTTATAAAGGTTAATGGCATTTTTTGCATAGGCAAAGACGGGTAAGGCAATTCCCTTTTCTATCTGCAATGCTTTTTTAATAATTCTTTCTGTGGGAATTTCATTAGAGATTGGCGAATACAAAAAAACCAGATGTGCTTCCATGAAATTTGCAAACTCAAAAAGCTTATCTTCAATCTTTTTATATTTCTCAAAAAGCTCTTCTTTTGCAAAATTCTCCAAACGATTTGCCACCAATGCCAAATTATTTATTTTCCCATTCTTTATTTCATCCATCTATTTTGTCCTTTTTATCACAAAAAAAGTTTTTAGAGAAAATATTATACACCTTTGCAAGATTGTCAACCTGCAATAATCATTGACTGTTTACACACCTCGTGTTATCAGATTACAATTGTCGAAGAATCTTTTAAAATAAGAACTTAAAGCGTTGTGGAAGAGGTAAAATAACAAACAAATGTTGGATTTAAAATATATAAAAAACAATCTGGAAGCTGTTAAAAGCGGCATGGAAAAAAGAAGGGCTAAAATAGACTTTGCCTTGCTTTTAAAGAATGATGATAAAAGAAAAACCTTGCTTTTGGAAATAGAAACACTCAGACATAAAAGAAATGTCGTTTCCGATGATATCGCAAAAATGAAAAAAGCAGGGGAGAACTCCACCTCTTTTATTGAACAAATGAGGGCCGTTTCTGAAAAAATAAAAAAACTGGATAAAGAGCTTTCAACCATAGAAGAAACCATACATGATTTTCTTATTTCTCTGCCGAATATTCCCCACGAAGATGTCCCTGTTGGTAAAGATGATACTGAAAACAGGCTTGAGAAAACCCATGGCAAACCAAAGAAATTTGATTTTAAAGTAAAACCCCATTGGGAAATTGGTGAAGGCCTGGGTATTCTTGATTTTACAAGGGCGGCAAAACTGGCAGGAGCCAGATTTCCCCTCTATCTTGGAAATGGCGCCAGGCTTGAAAGAGCACTCATCAATTTTATGCTTGACACCCATATTTCTCACCATGGCTACACTGAGACCCTGCCTCCCTTTATTGTAAACAAAGCCACCATGACCGGAACGGGCCAATTACCCAAGTTTGAAGAAGACCTTTTTAAACTTGAAGGGTTGGATTACTACTTGATACCCACGTCTGAAGTCCCCATGACCAATATTTATGCCAATGAAATTATTGATGAATCAATGCTTCCCTGCAAGTTTACAGCTTATACTCCCTGTTTCAGGTCTGAAGCCGGCTCATACGGCAGGGACACCAAAGGTTTAATTCGCCAGCATCAATTTAACAAGGTGGAACTGGTAAAATTAACAACACCGGAAACCTCTTTTGATGAGCTTGCATCACTGCTCTCCAATGCTGAAAAGATCCTTCAGCTCCTTGATCTGCCCTACCATGTTGTCACGCTTTGCACGGGAGATTTGGGTTTTTCAGCAACAAAAACCTATGATATTGAAGTCTGGATGCCGGGCCAGGATGATGGTGGCCTATATAGAGAAATCTCCTCCTGCAGTAATTGTCTGGATTTCCAGGCCAGGCGGGCAGGCATACGATTTCGAAGAAAGGATACAAAAAAACCAGAGTATGTGCACACCTTAAATGGTTCCGGACTGGCAGTAGGAAGGACATTTGCAGCCATATTAGAGAACTATCAACAGGCTGATGGATCTGTTATTATCCCTGATATATTGGTGTCCTACATGGGTGGCCAAAAGGTGATTCATCATGATGCTTGATTTCTTCCCAGATGATATAAAACCCCATATCATACCAAAGGTTCGGGGGGATCTGTATTATAAATGCCTGGGATGTTCTGCTGAATATTCAATAGAAAAATTATTATATGTATGCCCTGAGTGTAATCAGGTCCTGCTCATTGAGGATCGAAATGCCAAGTTGCTGCAAAAAATTCCCGGCAAGGTCTGGCAGAAAATATTTGATTTCAGAAAAATGTTGAAAATACCTGCTCTCAAGGGGATATACCGGTATCACGAATTTATCGGGCCCAGCATTCCTCTGGAATCCATCATTTATCTTGGTGAAGGCCACACCCCGGTTATTGAAGCCAGTGAAAACCTGAAGGCAAAGATTGGGCTTTCATTTTTCTATAAAAATGACGGACAAAATCCCAGCGCATCTTTTAAAGATCGTGGTATGGCAAGTGCCATGTCCAGTATCAAATATCTCATCGATAAACACCTTGTATCAGATGTCATCGCAATCTGTGCCTCCACTGGTGATACGTCTGCTGCAGCCGCTCTTTATGCATCTTATCTAGGATCTTCAATAAAATCTGCTGTTCTTTTACCCCATAAAAAAGTAACCAGTCAACAACTTTCGCAACCTCTGGGAAGCGGTGCACAGGTATTTGAAATTCCAGGTGTTTTTGACGATTGCATGAAAATAGTAGAGCACTTGTCAACAAAATATTCCGTTGTGCTCTTAAATTCAAAAAATGCCTGGCGAATTCTTGGTCAGGAATCCTATTCCTATGAAATTGCCCAGGATTTTGACTGGGATATGAAAGACAAAGTTGTTGTTGTCCCCATTGGAAATGCCGGGAATATCTCAGCCATTATGAATGGATTTATTAAATTTTATGAAGCCAATATCATTAATTGTCTGCCAAAAATAATTGGTGCTCAGTCAGAACATGCTGACCCTGTCTATCAATACTATCTTGAGCCTGACCAAGCCAAAAGAAAATTTGTACCTGTGGACACAAAACCAAGTGTGGCCCAGGCTGCAATGATAGGCAATCCGGTTTCAATGCCCCGGGTTATACAGATTACAAAAAAATATAATGCCCTTGCCCGTCACCAGCAGGTATTCTTTGTCCAGGTAACAGAGCAGTCCATCATGGATTGCCAGCTTTTAGCCAATAGAAACGGTCATATTGCATGTACCCAGGGAGGCGAATGCCTTGCAGGGCTTGTGGAGGCATTTAAAAAAAATATTGTTACAAACAAAGAGACTGCCATACTTGATGCAACTGCACATGCCATTAAATTTTCAGAATTTCAAGACCTCTATTTTAAATCAGAGATACCTGCAGACTATAAAATTGATCCTGATTTAAACAACATCAACCAGCCCTGTCTGATACTGCCGGATGATCCCATGATAATTCCATCACAAAAAAAACGCCTGGGAGAAAAAGATTTTAAAAAATTTGTTAATGATATTTCCGATAAAATAGCCAAACGATTGGATTTGACAACATCTTTATGATTCATACAAAATTTAATTTTTTTAAACTATTCATTTTCACCACTTTATCCATCTATATTTTTACTACGTCCCCCTTTTTGTCCCATACTGAAGCCAAAACCAAAATGGTTAAGACTTCTTATAAACGATATTCAATTTTTAAATATAAAAATGAGGATATCCTTTGTGAACCTTATATTATCAAGAAAAATGACTGGTTATATAAAATTTTCAAGAAAAAAGGAGAACTCTCAAAAAAAAGTTTCTCCAATTTCCTAATCCTCTTTAAAGAAATCAATCCAAAAATCAGCAACATTGATGCAATTAAGCCGGGTATCCGCATTCTTATTCCGTTAAACAAGATAGGAAAAGGAGAATATGATCAGAGGACACCGGGTAATATTGATGTCCCTGTCATTGAATTTTCAACCATGCCGGAAGACCTGAATCTGGCGCCATTCATAAAAAAACATAAGATTAAAAAAGGGGAAACTGTTTCTGGCATGATGGATAGAGCTTTTTTAAAAAAAGGGGGCGGCATATCAAAGGAAGGACTAAAGGCTTTACAACTGGTCAACCCCAATATAAAAAATATCCATATTATTTATGAAGGTGCTGATATTTACCTGCCTCACCCTTCCATAAAATCACAGCCATGGTTTAAGCTTCTTGTCTCAGGGAAAGCCATACAAAATCAAACTGAAATAAAAGAGCAGGATGAAAAACAATTAAAATTAGAAGCCTACAAACTGATACAATTAAAAAAGTATTCTTCACTCATTGGTGGTACCCTTTTAAGCCGCGGCAAAATGTATTTTCCTGGGAAAAACAATTCAAGCCAGGTTATTGATCTATCATCAACCCCCATTATTGATACCAAAGATGGTTCCAAAATACTTATCCTATCGGGTGATATTGTGAGTGATGCCCTGTTAAAGAATATACAGGCCCATTGGAAGGACCTGAAAACTCAATTAATATCAGAAATCATTGATAAATTAAAAAATGCTGATGAAAATAAATCACAGCAAAAAATCAATACCGTCACTGACTATAAAAAAATTATTGAAACACTTCTTTTGCAAACAAATTATCACTACATCCCAGATGCAAAAATACCGTTTATGCTCTATAATATTAATCTTGAAGCATCCTTCGGCCGGGTTACACGGAAAGACACAAACGACTTGTTGATTAATTTTGGAATAGTTTATGGATCTGCTTTAGAAATCCTTGAAAAACAAAAGTTTAAAATTATTTCCATATCCCCGGAATTGACCCTGCTTGAGCTGGGTGAAAAATTATTCTCACATCTTGGATATGCAACATGGAGGAACCCATCTTTTCCTAGTGAGAAAACTATTAAAAGCTTAAATGGGCTTTATGCTACTAAAGGGCAGGATAAATTGTTTATTCCTGTTATGCAGTTAAGCATAGATGCTTCAACATATCTTAAAAAAGAGGGGATAAAAATTTTATCCCTTGAAAGAAAACACAATAATGGAAATACAATCCAAACCCAATAAAAGGGAAATATACATATGAAAAATATTATTTTTCTATTTTTTGTCTTCCTTTTTCTTGTATCCTGCTCGTCTAAAAACATGGATATGGAAAATAAAAAAGAGAACGCAATTGACATCCAGAGGATTGGTGAGGCCCACTATAATTCCGGCAAATATACTGCTGCATTACAAAGCCTTCTTGAAGCCCATCAAATAATCCCTAATGATCCTTATCTTAATAATAGTCTGGGACTTGTGTATTTGGCCAAGGAGAGATATGATCTTGCGGAAAATAGTTTCAAAAAAGCATTGGAACTTAAATCAGACTATATTCACGCAAAAAATCATCTTGGGGTGGTATATCTTAAGCAGAAAAAATGGGATCTTGCAATTGGGTGTTTTAAAGAGGTTTCAGATAATCTTTTATATGCCACTCCTGAAATATCTTTTTCAAATCTTGGATGGGCATATTTTCATCAAAAAAAGTACATCACTGCTAAAAATTATTTTATTAAATCCTTAGAAATAAGACCCAATTTTTTAAATGCCATCCATGGGCTTGCATCAATTTACATTGAGACAGGCAACCACAACCAGGCCATTGACTTTCTCCATCATGCCCTGGAAACAAATCCTGGAGCTGCAATTATTCACTCTGATATGGCAAAAGTTTATGAAGCTTTAAAAAATTTTGATAAAGCCAGAAAATCCTGGAATATTGTTCTTAAATTAGAACCTGCAACATCACCCCTTGCAAGGGAAGCACTAAAAAGGCTTTTTGAACTCAATTAATCTGATGTTGTGAAAGTATTTCTTTTTTGTTCAAGCTGAACAATCGATGGGGTTATAAATATTAATAGTTCATTTCTTTTATCTTTACCAATATCTGTTCTGAAAAGTCTTCCTAAATAAGGAATTCCTGAAAGAAAAGGCATTCCTGAACTGCTCTTGTTATCTGTTGTTTTTACAATTCCGCCAATGACAATGGTATCGTTATTATTTACCAGAAGCTCTGTCTCTGCCTCATTGGTTGAAAGGGTTGGAACCCCACTGGTAACAGAGTCAATATCATTTTTAGTCAAATAGACCTTCATTGCAATTCTTTTATCCGGTGTCACATGGGGTGTGACTTCCAGCAGCAAATCAATATTTTTAAATTTAACAGATGATCCCCCCGCATCATCCCGTTCAAGGTATGCATATTCAAGGCCTTGTTTTATTTTTGCACTTTTGTTGTCAAGGGTAAGAATCCGGGGCGAAGAAACAACTTTAACATCACCCTTTGTCTCAGACGCTGCTATTTGTGCATTCATACTTAAAAAATTGGAACCCAAAATTCTATAAAAATTAAATGAGCCGGCATTGACTGGTGCTGCAACCGGACTATTTAAAGCGATGGTGAAGTCCCCTGATCTTCCTGTGTATTCAGTTTGGCTATTTGTAAAGCTTAAACCAAGCCCAAGCTCTCTTGAAAAATCCTTTGTCACTTCAACCACTTTTGCCTCGATCATGATTTGTGGGGTAACTTTATCCAATCGAAAAATAATTTCCCGGGCCTGATCAACTTTTGCCTGAGTATCAGTGATAATTATCATATTGGTACGTTTATCAACACTTATTCTACCCCTGTCTTTTGTTAGAATCTGGTCTATATGGGGTTTAATATCTGTAGATGCATCGGAATAATTTACAGGGATATATTCTGTCATCAATAGCTCTAAGCTCTTTTTTTGTTCCAGAGATTTCTGCCTGGTAACAATAGTTTCCTGCATCATTTTTTCTTCCTTGTTCAATGTCTCTATGGTTGCAATCCGTATAACATTTCCTTCTTTTTTCATTCCAAGGTTATTCATCCTTAAAACAAGGTCCAGCACCTGATCCCATGGAACCGGATTTTCAAGGGTTAAGGTCACTTTCCCTTGAACATCCCTGTCGATTGCAAAATTAAGCTTTCCAACACTTCGAAGGATCCTGAATACATTCTTAATATCAGTTTCATAAAAATCCAGTTTGATTTTTTCACCCGTATATTTTTTTTGCGATCCAAAGATTGCTTCTTCCACTGTTTGCTTTTTAGTGGTTTGTTTTTTATCTGCGATTAATAAGGGTTCTTCAGGCATGTCTGTGTTCTGTCTTCCAGCCTCAATTATTTGGGTTTGAGATCCTTTGAATACTTTTCTCGTGGCTTTACTAAATACAGGAGAGGATAGCGCAGATGCCTCAAAAAATAATGAAATAATATTTTGAACCTGAACAATCCGGTAGGGTACTTGCTCCCTAATTTTTATCTCAATTTTTGAATTCTTTTTTTCCCCGGGAATCTGAATCGGCATTAACTCTTCAACCGCAGATTTGAAATATTGAGTTAAAAGCGGACGTTTATGATACTCCGGGATTATTGTATTATAAAGATTTAAAAACAGTTTATTATTGCTACTTTCCTGGGTGATGTCATACTTTACAGGATGGTCTGTTTGAACAACTATGTCGGATTTCCCATCCTCCATAGTATTAAATTCAATATGGGTCATTGTTGCTGTTCTATCGGGAATAATAATGGTTTCTTCAGATACTGGTTCTTTCTGGGAGTTCTTATCCTTCGCCATGGCTGACGACTCCGGCACCTTCTTGGCACTAGTCTGATTTTCCATCATATTGCCGGAAAGTGTTATCGTTAAATTATGATCATTTTCAGTCACTTCATAATTAAGATCCTCTTTTAACAAGATTTCAACTTTTGCAGTTGTCTTCTCTTCATCCACATAGGTTACTATCAGATCACCAATGCTGTTGTTTTCCGGGACAGCCATCTTAAAATCTTCAGCAATTCCGGTTTCAGGAAAATAAATGGCAATGCCAAAAGGAAAGGATTGTTTTATGGAGGTATAGACTAATTTTTGGTTCCCTTGAATTTTAATCTCAATGGGTTGTTTCGCTAAATCAACACTGACAGCACTTATCTGTCTATCCTTCGGAATAATGGCAGTTTTATCTAATATTCCTGAACTGGTTTGTATTTGTTCAGCTTTTTTAATTGTTTCAGTTTTGGGGGCAATACACCCGGCAACAATGAACACAGCCAAAAAAAAGCCAAGTATTTTATTCATCGTATTCATTCTTGTTTTAATCTGGGGAAAAGGCATATTAATCCTCATTATCAATTTTATGAAGTTTTATTTCCTGAACACGCTCTTTGAGCTTTCCTTTATAATCTTTAAACGACTCCTTGATCACAATGCTGCTATCTTTAATTTCAGATACTTTTCCCTGATTTTTTCCAATATAAGTACCGATACCCACCTCATACCCTTTGCCACTGGCTTCCTCCACCATTGCAATCTGTCTGTTTTTCATAATAATGACGGCCACCAGACGAATTTGACTTAAATCAATTTTTTCAAGGGGGGTTAAAATTCTTTTTGGGCGCTCATCAATCAGGGGCTGACTTTCTTCTACTTTTTCCTGAATCAGCGATTCAAATGGATCAATTTTGCCAAGGGAATCATAATGCTCTGGCTCTTGTTTATCCTCTTTTTGTTCTGAAACCTGAAGAGTGTTTTCTAAGACTGGAGTTTTATTGTTTTTTAAATTTAATTCATCTTTTTCAAATTTATCTTGAACAATGGGTTGGAAGGATATTTTACCGGAAATCACACTCGGGGCTGATTTATTTACTGCAGGTGGCTTATCATCACAGGCAGATATTAAAAAAATAAATCCAAATACAAGTGCTGATAAAATTATCTTAGATGCCGGTATCATTGTGAATTCTTTTTATCGATTCCTATTTCTTTTTTATTTTTTGATTCTTTTTATCTATTGATTCTTTTTTTTCAACAAACATATAGGTAACAGCAGTGCAGCTCATTTCCAATAGTTCACCCTTGCTTTTCACCTCAACATTATTGATATTCACAATCCTGTTAAGCCTTGTAATTTGATAGAAAAAATCCGTAATTTGATGGTATCGACCCTGGACCTTTATGGAAACAGGAATTTCTTTAAAAAACTCCTTATTGACTTCGTTGCCAGGTTCAAACAGGTGAAATGCCAGCCCTGCATAGCTTCCTGCCTTGGAAATACCTGTCAACAGTGATGGGAGCTCACGTTTATCAGGAAGGGCTTTCATTGCTATATTAAATTCCTCGGTTTTTTGGGCCATTAATGTTTCATATTTTAAAATCTCGGAAGCCCTTTTCTTAAATGTTGAAAGCGTGGCAACCTGGTTTTTATAATTATTTTGTTCTTTTTTCAATTCATCGTGCTTTGACATAAACACAAAATAATAATAGGCGCCTCCGATGACAGCGAATGTTATAAGGTAGACAAGCAGCCGTTGTACTTTTGTAAGTGTAGCGACTTTTTGAAAAAAAACGTCCAGGGTTTTTTTTGTTTCATTAATTTTACTTTTTCCCTTGCTCATTCTGCCCTTATTTTGAATTTTCTTGTTTCTCTTCTTTTGATTTTGCTTTGCTGCAAAGCAATTCAAATGATTTTAACATAATACCATCTTTAAAATTTTTCATTTTAGCTGTTTTTAAATCAACCTTGTCAAAGATTGAAGAATTTTCAAGTTTATCCATAAAATCAGCAATTGTAGGGTTGTCAAATGCAATCCCTTTAATGATAACACTATTTTCATCTGTTTTAAAACTTTCAAGCCACATTCGCTGGGGAACAATAAGGTCATTCATTGCATCAAACAAAATCAGCTGTTCTCCCCTCTGTTTCTTCAACGAAGAGACGATTTCAAGCTTTTCTTCAAGGACTTTCAAATCTTTTTTAATTTGGGCTACCCGGTCGGCTTTTTTTTTATATTTTAAAATTTGATGATTGACCTGTTTTGTTTTTTCTTTAACTTCCAGAATTTGTTTATTCATACTCATTGTGTACCAGACAAGTGCCACAATGGTTAAAAAAATCAACAATAAAAAGATAGATATCTGCTTTCTGATATTCTCTTTTTTTCTGGCAACTCTAAATGGTAAAAGATTAATTTTTATCATTTATCATCCACTCTTCTTAATGCAAGTCCTATGGCTATCGGTGCCAGGGGGCCGGTTTTGGTTATAAAAGAGTCTGGAAATTTCTTTTCATTTACAATCAGGGCTTCAAAGGGATTAATGATTGATATATCTGCATCTATCTCAGATAAAAGACTATCTTTAAAGCCTTTAATAAAAACACCGCCGCCACTCAATACAATTTTTTCAATTTTCTCATAATTGGAAGAGGTTTGATACGTGTTCACAACTTCACAAATTTCAGAACACCAGGATAAAGAGATATTCCTGCAGATCTCCTGAATGCTATCCTGGCTGATAACGTCATTTGCCTGACCATTCAATATTTGTTCTGCTTCATCCACGGTTACATCAAATTGATGGACAATCTCTTCTACGATCTGATTTGTTCCAGATACAGTATCCCTCATCATTAACGATGCTTTTTCCTTTAATATGTTCAAAGATGTTTTTGATGCCCCTATATCAATCAACAAGGTTATTTTTTCATGGTTTTCAGAGGGCAGTATGTCATGGGCGTTTTGAAGAGCAAAGGTATCAACATCAATTATTTTCGGATAAAGCCCGGCCAGATGAATCAAATCAATATACTCAGCCACCAGATCTTTTTTAACTGCAACCACCAGCACACTCATGTGACCATGGGAAAATTCGCTTTCACCCAGGATTTGATAATCGATATTGACATCATCAATGTCATAGGGAATATATTGTTCTGCCTCAGAATATATTGTATCGTGGAGCTGTTTGTCAGGTCTGGTTGATATATTAATTGTTTTTATTACCACTGAATGTCCACCCGTTGAGATGGCAACATTTTTCTCACGAATTTTCTGGGATTTAAAAAGCGTTCGGATATCGCTTGCAAGACCATTCATATCAGCAATCCGGCCTTCAACAATGGTGCCGGGTGCAATTCGGGCCATCCCGAATTTATGCAGGACAATCCCTTTCCCGGTTACTTTTAGCTCAGCAACCTTAATAAACGAAGAGCCGATATCCAGACCGACAAGATGATCTTTTTTCCCAAATATCATACACTTTCACAATTTTTAAGGTAAAGCCAATGCCACTTAGATAAATCCAGTTTGCAATTTTTTATATTGATTCCTACTATCAATATGACTATACTTTGATCCGATATTGCTGTAAAGTCAAGTCCTATAGAGCCTTTTACTAAATTAATAGCAAAGGATAAATAGGTTTGTCAAACTTAACTATTAAAAAATTGTGGAATAAATGTTGCAAAAACTAGATGATTTACAGGGCATAAAATCTTTCAGGTTGGTCAAATTTTTCACCTTCTCCTCCCTTGTGATAATGTTTGCGGCAACCATTACCATCTCAGCTTTAAATGCCCACTGGGTAAGAAATATTCTTCTGGAAAAAAGTAAAGAATATGCCTCACTCCTTGTTGAGAATCTCAACCATCAGATCATTTCCAGGTTTATGCTCCCTGTATTAGTACGATACAGAGAGATCCGGCTGCGGGAAAAGGAACAATTCCTTCTTATGGACAAAGTTGTCCGATCGACCCTGCATAGTTTTAATGTTGAAATGGTCACCTTTTATGATGAAAACAACATCATCTCCTATAGCTTTGATCAGACTAGAATAGGGCAAAAAAATGCAGGTGGTGTCCATTATGAAAAAGCAATGAAACAAGAAGCAACGTCAAGGCTCCTACAGCAGGGCAGCTTTCTGGAGTTATTATTCTGGTTTCCCCAGGAAACAAAAATCATTACCTTTGCTCCCTTAAGGGCTGACAAACAGATATCACCTGATCTGGCAGACCGGGTACTGGGTGTTGTTGAAATTGTCCGGGATGTTTCTGATGATTATAAAAAAGTATTTAAGCTTCAAGGGCTTATTGTTGGGTCATGCTTTATTATTATGGGAATACTTTTCATAGTACTTCGGTTTGTGGTTAAGCATGGAGAAAAAATTCTAGAGAAAAGAGCTGATGAAAGACTTAAGCTTGAAGAAAAACTGCGCCAGGCCGAGCACTTGTCAGCCATTGGTGAAATGACAGCAGGTGTATCACATGAAATCAGAAATCCTCTGGGGATTATAAAAAGCAGTGCCCAATTATTGAAGAAGAAGATGGCAAAACTGGATGCCACAAGCACTATCCCTGATATTATTGTCGAAGAGTCTGCCAGGCTTGATAATATTATTACAGATTTTCTGGATTTTGCCAAACCTAAAATCCCGGATCTTCATCCCTGCCGGATTGAGGAGATTATAGAAAAAAATATTGCCTATCTTTCTCCCCGGATAGAAGATCATAATTTCAACATCATCAAAGAGATATCAGAACGATTACCTGAAATAATGGCTGACAGTGCCATGCTGCACCAGGCGTTTTTAAATATTTTCATTAATGCATTCCAGTCCTTAAAAAATAATGGCTGTCTTACCATCCGAATCAAATATGATTCAGGCAGTATTATTATTAATTTTATTGATAACGGGGAGGGTATCCCAGAACAGGTCTTAAAAAAAATATGGACCCCCTTTTTTACAACAAAAGATACTGGAACTGGATTAGGTCTTGGCATCGTAAAAAATATGATTGAAGCCCACAACGGAACAATTGCAATTACAAACACAGAAACAAGGGGCGCAAACGTGGAAATTAGGCTTCCAGCTTAGGAGACAGATGGCATGGAAAATATTCTGATTGTTGATGATGAAAAAAATTACCCCACGATAATAGGAGAAATCCTTCAGGAAGAAGGCTATACATCCTTAACCGCTTCCAGTGGAATGGAGGCCCTGGATATTCTAAAAAACGAACTCATAGACCTGGTTTTGACGGATGTAAAAATGCCCGGGATGAGCGGTATCCAATTACTTGAAAAAATTAAAGAAATCAAGCCGGATATCCCTGTCATCATCATGACGGCCTATGGCAGTGTAGAAAAAGCTGTGGAAGCAATGCACAAGGGCGCATACACATTTATTCTCAAACCTTTTGAGAACCAGGCACTTATTGCCCATATTGCCAAAGCAATCTCGGTTTACAGGATTGTTCAGGAGAACAGCATCCTCAGGGCGGCAATCAGTTCACGGTACAGCTTTGATAATATTATCGGAAAAAGCAAACCCATGCAGGAGCTTTATGAACTTATTAAAAAAGTGGCACCTTCCAATGCCAGCGTTCTTATAGAAGGGGAAAGCGGTACTGGCAAAGAGCTGGTCGCAAAATCAATCCATTATAACAGCCTGAGAAAAACCAAACCTTTAATTGCTGTAAACTGCTCGGCATTTGCTGAAACGCTTTTGGAAAGTGAGTTGTTTGGTCATGAAAAAGGAGCCTTTACAGGGGCAATCGCCATGAAAAAAGGGCGGTTTGAAATGTCTGACAAAGGGACTCTATTTCTTGATGAAATTGGTGAACTGCCCATTTCACTCCAGGTAAAATTACTCAGGGTTCTTCAGGAAAAAATAATTGAACGGGTTGGGGGGACAATGTCTATCCCTGTTGATTTTCGCCTCATTGCAGCCACTAACAAAAACCTTGAAGATGAGGTAAAAAATGGGCATTTCAGAGAAGATCTCTATTACAGGCTCAATGTTGTCAAGGCGCTTATCCCTCCCCTTAGAGATAGATCCGAGGACATTCCTTTGTTAATCAAACATTTTATAGACAAATATACCAATGTGCAGCCCTCAACGGGCAATGTATCAGGGATCAAGCTGGAAACTGTCAAAATTTTATGTGATTATCAATGGAAAGGCAATGTAAGGGAACTTGAAAACATTATAGAACGCTGTGTTATCCTCTGCCGCAGCGACACGATTACCCCTTCCGACCTTCCATTACAGGTCAGACAGAATATGTCTTTCACACTTGATCTGAATGGGATTCCTGAGGATGTGGGACTTGCGGAAACTCTGGCAGCCGTCGAGAAAAGGATGATACAAAGAGCGATGAAACTTTCAGGCGATGTACAGACAAAAGCAGCCGAGCTTCTGGGAATAGGAAAAAGCGGCTTGAATCAGAAGCTTAAAAAATTTAATCTGGAAAAATAGCTTATAAAAATAATAGGTCGTTCAAAATTATAAACTATTTTAAAATTCATAATTTTTAGTTGTATTTTTAAGTGATTAGAGACACAATTCAATAAATCATATTAAAACAAATTTAAAATTTTGAACTTGTTTTAATCCTTTTTAAATTTATCTGGGACAAACGAAGAACCTCAAATTTTATTCAATAATAAAAATGACATAATTTCAGGTAGTTAAAAAAAATTTAAAAGGGCAGCGGTTAATTTTCATATTATGGCAGGGAAATTGCAATATTTGTTTTATACTAACAGAATGTTAGTTTTTTCATCTTTTTTTCCTTTTCTAAAAAAGGCTGCTTGAGCAACACAAAGCAGCCTTTTTTAGTTTAGATCACTTTATTTCATCCATCTTACTCTGGGCGATTGGCCCGTACATTGAAGTTTCATATTCCGTAACAATTTTCTCGTAAAGTTTTTTGCTCTCACCCACTTTATCATCGATTTCATGCAACATGGCCAGGGCAAATTTTGCTTCATCCTTTAATAGATCTGTTTTGCCTTGCTCAATTTGAAGAAAATATTTTTCAGCCTCTTCAAATTCTTTTCTGGCAAGGCTTACATTCCCCAAAGAGGCCAGAAGAAAATTTTCCATCTGAACGTCATTTTTCAATATCTCAAGGGATTCTTTATAGTATTGATAACTTAGATCAAATTTTGAAGCATCATAACATATTTTGGCAAATTTAACCTTTGCCAGCTTACCGGCTATGGTATTGGCATACTCCTTAAAAATATTTTGAAAGGCATCTCTGGTTTCCAGATACCCTTTGTCGGGATCATTGATTGTTGCATATTGGTTTAGCGCTTGACTTACAAGCAGAGCAGCAGTATTTTCAGCTTTTTGAAAATTGTACATAATTCCTGAAAAAACCACAGCCACCAAAACAATGGCACCTGCGATCAAAATCAATTGTTTTTTATATTCCTTTGCATAGGCCATTGCCTTTAAAAGGCTTTCTTGAAAAGGATCTATTTGCTCAAGTTCCTTTCTTCTTTCATTTGACACTCTCTGCTCTGCCATTCTTTCATTCCACCTTAAAAAATATATTAATAATTAAAAGTTACCACACAAGTGTTTTATAAATCCAACCCACATCACCATCAGCATGTTCAATTTTAATCCAGTTTTCTTTTCTTTCAAGAACCTTAAACGGCACGCCTTTTTCAACTGTAAACAAAACCTGGCTTTTGGTACCTGGCTTGGATCTGATATTGCATTTGTCTTTTATTGTAATCACACCTTCTATCTTGCCTAAAAGGGATTTATTAAGCCAGGCTACATCATTTTCAAAATCCTTGATTTTATACCAATCCTCTTTCTTTTCGATAATTATAAAGGGATGATATTGTTCGACCTGCCACAGAACATCGTATTCCGTTCCAGGGCCTGATCGAATATTGGCGATACCAGCCGTTAAAGAAAGTCTTTCCTGTGCAAAAACAACCCCGGGGAAAATCAATAAAACTAAAGTAATGGCCAGCATAGCTTTAATATTTTTAATGCTGACTTCTATATTTAACCGCTTCATAAAAGGCCTCCATAGTATTCTTTTAACCAAAACCTAAAACCATTCCTGTCTTGTATACCAAAAAAGACATGACCCATGCAACCATAGTTGTATATATCAGGTTAAAACCTGCCCATTTTGCTGAAGTCTCCTTGTAAATGGTTACAATAGTTGCAAAACAAGGGATATATAATAAAACAAAAATCATCATTGAAAGTGCGGAAAGAGCTGTCATACCGGACTTTTTTAGCGCTTTTTCCAGTGCATCACCTTCATCATTGCCAACACCATATAGCACACCCATGGTACTGACAACAACCTCTTTGGCAACAAAACCTGTAACAAGTGCGACACTGGCCTGCCAGCCTATTCCAATAGGCTCAAAAAAAACCCCTAACGCTTTTCCAATCTTCCCAATATATGATTTCGACACCCGTTCCTGCTCTTTTGTGTTCTCTATATTTTTTATATTTAAATTTAACTGGCGCTTTAACTCTTCTGCTTCTTGAGCATCCGTTGCGGCAATCCTCTGGGAATAATCAGATTTCAGTGCATTGATTTTTCCATCATAATCTGCAGAATAGGAAATTATTCTTGGAAAACTTGAAAGCACCCAAATAATAATTGAACCGATAAGAATAACCCCGCCCATTTTTTTTAAAAACATTTTGCTTCTTTCCCACATGTGGATCAAAAGACTTTTCAACATTGGCATTCTGTACGGAGGCAATTCCATAATAAAAGGTGCATCTTCTCCTTTAAACAAAATCGCTCTTAAGAACCTGCCGGATAAAATAGCGATGACAATACCTGTGAGATACAGCATAAAAATAACAGTTCCTGCCTTTTCTGCAAAAAAGCTGCCTGCCAGTACAATATAAACCGGAAGCCTTGCCGAACAGGACATAAAAGGTGTCATAAGGATGGTTAAAATCCTGTCTTTATCATTCTCCAGAGTTCGTGTGGCCATAATCGCAGG
>JACNHV010000240.1 GCA_014383445.1 Candidatus Desulfobacula maris
GGGGGATTCATTGCACTTGGCAGGTCTCCTTCCAGCACTATTCTACGTTTGGTTATTTCAGGATCAGCAATGGGAACTGCAGATAATAAGGCCTCTGTATAAGGATGATAGGGGGGCGCAAATATCTCCTCTGTGGTTCCCCTCTCAAGGATATGCCCAAGATACATGACAACAATCCGGTCCGACAGATAGCGGACAACGCTTAGATCATGACTGATAAAAAGCAGGGTGGTTTTATGTTTGCGCTGGATATCCATTAAGAGCTCTGTCACAGCAGCTGCAACAGAAACATCCAGAGCAGACACAGGCTCATCAGCAATTACAATGCTCGGGTTTCCGGCAAATGCCCTGGCAATACCGATACGCTGCTTCTGGCCTCCTGATAACTGCCTGGGTTTTCTAAAATAAAAATCCCTGGGCAGTTTGACAATATCAAGCAGGTTCATCACACGATTAAAAATTTTTGTTTTATCGGTCTCAATACCAAATTGTCTGATAACCCTTGATATCTGCCCACCAATGGTATGGCTTGGGTTCAAGGTGTCAAAGGGATTTTGGAAAACCATCTGCAAAGAACGGATCTGTTTGGTGGAACGGTCTCGAACTTCTATACCTGAAATATCTTTGCCATTATGGCGTATCTCGCCATCTGTTCCTGTTTCCAACCCCATTAGAACTTTGGCAAAGGTTGATTTACCACAGCCGGATTCACCAACAATGGCTACAGTCTCACTTTCATGGGCCGTAAAGTTCAGTTCTTCATTTGCTTTTACAAACCGGGCACTTTTACCTGTAATCAAGGCCATGAATGAGGAGTCTTTTACCTCGTAGTATTTTTTCATACCATCAACATTAAGGACTTGTTTGCCGATCTCAAGTGATTCCCTGGCCGTTTCATCGGACAGACCTTTTGTATGGTCAATATCTTTATATCTTAAACAGCGTACACGATGGTCAGACGAACCATTTTCTACAAACTCCATTTTAAAATGCTCTTTATCGCACAGCCTTTTTTTAAAATGGTCACAACGGGGACCAAAATAACACCCAGAGGGCCGGTCAAAGGGCAGGGGTAATTGTCCCCGGATGGGCTTTAAGGGAGCTGCATTCTTATCTGTTGTGGGTAAAGGAATACATGAAAAAAGTCCGTGGGTATAGGGGTGCTTTGGCCAGTGAAAAAGAGAATTAATGGTTCCTTCTTCTACAACTTCACCGGAATACATCACAAACACCCGGTCGCAGGTTTCTAAAATTAACCCTAGATTGTGGGAGATATAGATCTGGGAAGTGCCGAATTTTTTGCTGATATCTCCAATTAATTTAACAATACCGGCCTCCACTGTAACATCCAGGGCAGTGGTTGGCTCATCCAGTAATAACAAAGATGGTTTGGACAAAAGCCCCATGGCAATAACGGCACGCTGTTGCTGTCCGCCCGATAGCTGATGGGGATAAGACTCCATAATCCGTTCAGCATCAGGTAGCTTGACATCCGTCAGCATTTGTACAGATCTCTTGCGTGCTTCCTCCCTGGAGATGTTTTCATGTGCCAGGGGCACTTCCATTAGCTGGGTGCTGATTTTAAGGCTTGGATTTAAAGAAGCAAACGGCTCCTGATAGATCATTGATATCTCTGAGCCTCGAATGCTGCGCAGTTCATTTTCGTTCAAAGTAGTTAAATCACGGCCTTTGAAGGTTATACTACCGCTTTTGATACCACCATTGGCACCCATGTACTGCATGATCGCCATGGCAACTGTTGATTTACCGCAGCCTGATTCTCCGACAATACCGATGGTCTCTCCCGGCTTAACCGTCAGAGAAAAATCAACTACGGCAGGGATCTCTCCGGCTCGTGTATAATATGAAATACACAGGTCTTTGCAAATCAGTACAGGTTCTTGAATGTCATTCATTGTTTTTTACCTTTTAATCACGTAATGAGATTTCACGCAAACCATCCGCCAATAGATTAAACCCTAGAATCAATGAAGATATTGCAATACAGGGGAAAAGCGTCATATAGGGAAAAGCCATGGCCATCTGGCGTGTTTCATTGACCATTCCTCCCCAGTCTGGATCTGGCGGTGGCAGTCCAAGGCCCAGAAAACCAAGAACACCAATGGTAATAATGACATACCCCAGACGCAGGCAGGCATCCACAATAAGCGGGCCCCGGGCATTGGGTAAAATCTCAAACAACATGATTCTCCAGTCACTTTCACCCCTGGTCTGGGCTGCAGCCACATAGTCGCGGTTTCGAAGGTCCAGTACAAGTCCCCGCACAATACGCATGATGCCAGGAGAGGAAGCAAAGGTGATGGCAATAACAATGTTCAATCCGGACGCACCAATGGTTGCAATAACAATGATGTAGAGAACCAGCACGGGAAAGGATAAAATAATATCTGAAATACGGGATAAAATGTCATCCACCAGGCCACCGCGGTATCCAGCCTGAAGCCCCATCAAAATACCCACAGTGTAGGCACTCAGGGTTGCAAGGGGTGCAAAGGTCAGCACGGTGCGGGCCCCCCAGACAATACGGGACAAAAGGTCGCGACCCATATGGTCAGTGCCCAGCCAGAAGGTATGGCCGGAAGGCGCCAGAGTCCCTGGTTTTGCAAAGGGCAGAATATTTGCGTTGGGATCAAATTGTGCTATTAATGGGGCAAAGATAGCAACCAGCACCCAGAACAGAACCAGAAAAGCGCCAATCATTCCAACCCAGCTTTCCCGCAGGAGTCCAAAAGATTTTAGTACACGCCAAATCGTTGCACCATAACCAACAGAGGGCATTTCAGTCGTCGATTGATTCGTCATTCGTCAAATCTCCTTAGCTGAAACGTATGCGCGGGTTAAGAAAGGTATAGCCGATATCAGCGAGGGTTTGGGAACCTACGGCCACAACAACGGCCACCATTGCACAGGCTTCTAAAAGTGCAATATCATTATTCAGGGAAGCTTCCAGAAGCAGTGCCCCAAATCCTTTATAGGCAAAGAAAAATTCAACAACAATAACTCCCGACAGAAGCCAGTTGATTTGTAACATAATGACGGTGAAAGGTGCTATTAATGCATTGCGCAACGCATGCCTGATAATAACCTGTCTGTAGGGAAGACCTTTTAATACAGCTGATCTTACGTATTGGGACTGCATCACTTCTGCCATGGATGCCCGGGTCATACGGGCAACATACCCAAAATCATAAACCACCAATACCATGGCAGGAAGGATCAGTTGTTTGAACTCAAACCCTCCTGACATTGAGCTTGTTCCCGGCAGCCATTTTAAACCAAATACAAAAAGGGCTGAAAAAAATACAGCACTGGCAAATTCCGGCACAGATGTTGTTAAAATTCCAAAAACAGATATGCTTCGATCCAGAAGGGAACCCTCCTTCATTCCTGACAATACACCTAATATTAATGACAAAGGGATCATGATGGCAAAGGTCCAGAAGCCTAGGATGGCGGTACTCCATAACCGCGGTAAAAGCACGTCTTTTACCGGGCCTTTGTAGCGAGTTGACGTTCCAAGGTTGCCTGTGGCAAAATTGCCCAGCCATTTTGCATAACGCACCACAACTGGCTGGTTGTACCCCTGCTGGTCCCGCCACATTTCTTTTTGTGCATCGCTGGCAAAATTACCCAGAACACGGGTGGCAGGGTCCCCTGTAAGGCCTGTTTCCAGAAGCAGGAAAAGAATTATGGATACTACAATCATGGTAAAAAGCATGAACCCGATTCGCTTTAAAAGCAGCAATACCATTTTGACTCCTTAATCTTAGAACGTGGCTCTAGAGTCTGGTAAGGGGGAAACATCCCCCCTTACCAGATATTACTATGTTGTCAATTAAGCCAGAGAGACCTTGTGAAAGCGATAGTATCTGACCGGGTCCATCTCAAAGCCAACCACGTTATCTGAAACTGCCGTAAAAACAGATCGGAAGAAGGGCTGTACCATGACAGCGTCATCCTGGAGGATTTTTTCAACCTTCTCCATCTTGGCACGACGGGCTTCAACATTTAAGGTTGCTTCTGCTTCGTTCAGGGCTGCATCAAAGGCAGGATTATTATAGCTGGATTCATTCCAGGGTACCCCTGCACGATAAGCCAGGCCCAATACCATGACTGCCAATGGGCGGTGAGTCCAGGAGGTGAGGCTCAAGGGCGCCTTTGTCCAGACATCCCAATATTGTGTCTGGGGCATTACATTCATTTTAATGTTGATCCCTGCTTTGGCAGCGTCTTCTTTGAGTACGGCAACGGAATTCTGTTCCCATACACCATCGGTATTTCCCACGTTACAGGTTAATTCAATACCGTCGGGATATCCTGCTTCGGCAAGCAGTTTTTTCGCACCGGCTATGTCCTGTTTAAAAGGAGGCAGTTTAAAATAATCGGGATGGATACTTGCAACATGATGGTGTTCTGCAACAATCCCTAAGCCCTGATGGGCAATGTCAAGATTTCTTTGGGCATCACAGCATTTTTGTACGGCTTTACGTACACGGATGTCGGTAAAGGGTTTTTCCGTGACCTTCATACGGATAACGCCGGTTTGTGTAGATGGAATCGAGACAACCTTTATTCCCGGAATATTCTTGGCAGCTTCAAGGGTTGTCAAATCAAGGTTGTAGATTAAATCCACCTGTTTTGAAGCAATGGCAGCAAGGTAAGCACCGGCATCTTCACCCAGGTCAATAATACGAATCTCATCAAGAAAGACTTCACCACCCCAATATGGTGCGTTGCGTTTTTTCAATACAGCTATCTCACCGACTTTGAATTCAGTAAGTTTGTATGGTCCGGTACCGACTGGATTTTTAGTCAGGTCGCCGCCCTCTTTTTCAAAGTTGCGGTGAACGATGGCAGTGGGATAATTGTAAAGGTTTTCAGGAATAGACAGAACGGCTGATTTAAGGTTAAGTCTTACCGTATGGGTATCTATTTTTTCAACTGCGTTTTTGATCATGCGCTTGATGGGATTGCCTTTAGCATCTTTCTCACCAGTCTCTTCGATCATGGAGTTAAACAACCCCAGGTTGGATGATCCGGTTTTCGGGTCAAGCCACCGGGTAAAGTTGAATACAACATCATCAGCAATAAAATCATCGCCATTTGACCATTTGACACCTTTACGAAGGTGAAAAGTCCATGTTTTCAGATCATCAGATGCTTCCCAGCTCTCTGCCAGGCCCGGTCTGGTGACATTATCCGGTCCGGTAATAACCATGTATTCAACAACATGCCGACCGACAACAGATTTCTGGGTCCATGACCAGGTGGCTGGATCAGCCATTTCCTGTACCTGCATAGCATATTTTAAAACCCCGCCTTTTTTCTGGCCGGCATGGGCTGTTGAAATCAGATCAGGTAAAATATTTTCGCCCAGTATTGTGCTTGCAAGGCTGTAGGCAGTTGTAGCAGATATGCCTAGTAAGGTTGTTGTGCGTAAAAATTCACGGCGGGAGCATTTTCCTTCCATAAGGCTTTTTTTCATTTCCTCAACACCGGGATGCACTCTTTTAGTTGATAGATTGTCCTTTTTTGTGGCCATAATCTTGATTCCTCCCCAAAAGTATAAAGTTATTAAAAATGAAACGCTTACTAAATAATCAAAAAGTAAAAATTATAATCAATAGGGTGATTAAAAAAATGATTATATCATTTCCATGCCCAAGAGACGAATCTTGCAGGCTTCATCTCTTGGATTTGATTGCTGTACCTGTCGTCGAGTTTATTAAAATTTTTAAGTGAAAGTCAAGAAATAATACAGAAAAATGAATTTTATTCATTTTGTAATACAAAGTCAAAATATATACAATTTTGATCTTTGAATTGAATCTCAGGAATGTTATGTATTTTAGTATAAATTTGTGTTTTACCGGACTTAACTTCCATCAAAAGAGTCCAAGAGATGCAGGTAAAAATAAAAAATTTAGAGGATAAACAGCAATGAAAATTAATGATTTCAAAACATTTGTAGTTGGGAACCCGCCACCCCATTTCGGGGGTCGTTACTGGATTTTCCTGAAGCTTACAACTGATAGTGGTATCGTCGGTTTTGGTGAGGCTTATTCCGTACCATTTCATCCACACGTTGTAGAACATATGATAGGGGATGTGTGTGAGCGGTATGTGATTGGTTCTGATCCATTTAAAATAGAGAGACTCTGGCGGAGAGTCTATGGAAGCGGCTTTACCCTGCGCCCTGACATATCTATTATGGGTATACTCAGCGCAATTGAAATGGCCTGCTGGGATATCATAGGCAAAGAACTTAACAAGCCGATTTATGAGTTGCTGGGTGGTCAGGTTCATGAAAAGTTAAGGGCTTATAGCTACCTCTATCCTGAGAAACAGGACAAACTATGTGTATATAGTGACGCAGAAACAGCTGCTAAAAGAGCGGCTGAATATGTTAAAATGGGCTTTACCGCAGTGAAATTTGATCCTGTCGGGCCCTATTCAGCATTCGACCCGAGACAGCTTTCTTTGGAAACACTTGACCATACGGAGAAGTTTGTTAAAGCGGTTAGAGAAGCGGTTGGCAGTAAATGTGACCTGCTGATTGGAACTCATGGGCAGATGACCACTTCCAGCGCCATACGATTGGCAAAACGGCTGGAAAAATTCGACCCATTATGGTTTGAAGAGCCTGTGCCTCCGGAAAATGCAGCAGAAATGGCAAGGGTTGCACGCCAGACAAGCATTCCCATAGCAACAGGAGAGCGGCTTGCAACAAAGTATGAGTTTGCCAGGCTGCTTGCAGAACAGGCAGCGTCCATTCTACAATTTGCCCTTGGGAGAGTCGGTGGTATCCTTGAAGCAAAAAAGATTGCAGGCATGGCAGAAGCCCACTATGCCCAGATTGCCCCCCACCTGTATTGCGGACCGATTGAGTGTGCTGCAAACATTCAGATCGATACCTGCAGCCCAAATTTCCTGATACAGGAATCGATACAAACCTGCGGCGGCTTTCACGCTGAGATTCTCAAAGAACCGATTCGCTGGGAAAATGGATATATTATACCTCCAAACAAGCCTGGACTGGGTGTTGAGTTGAACGAAGAGGTTGCGGTCAGCAATCCCTATACGGGTAAAGAGCTTCATCTTGAGATGCTGGACATACCTGTTAATTGAATTGGGTATAGTATTATATTGAGGACATACAGTTATGCAGTGGGTTTGATTATGTTGTGAGATTTTATTCCGTTTAATTCAAACATGGTTGGTTGTCCCAGGGCTCACCCGGAAATAGAATCGGAATCCCTAACATTATTTTTCCCAGGCCTGCCCTTTCAAGAGAGACTGCTGGCCATTTTAAATGCCATCAGGGCTCGTGAAAAAATCTGATTACAAAGTACTATTTTTTTGTATGTTATTGGTAAATATGAAATATATGCCTAAAAAGCGAAATTAGCTCCAGGAAAATTAAAAGGATACTTACGTCACTTAACTTTAAAAGGAGTTCTTCAAAATGGATCAAAATGCAAAGGATCTTCATGAATCAACCATTGTGATCGATTGCCTGGAAATCAGCAATTGGAGTGAAGAGATTTTTAAAAAAATGCGACTTGGAGGCCTGACAGCAGTTAACTGTACCTGTTCTATTTTAGAAAATTTTCGTCAAACGGTTAAAAATATTGTTTGGTGGCACGGGGCTTTTGATAATTGTTCTGATCTCATCATGCCCGTTCATGAGGTGCCTGATATTAGAGAAGCTAAAAAATTGAATAAGACAGGCATCATTTTAGGCTTCCAAAATACTTCCGCCATTGAAGACAATCTTGATCTGCTGACGATTTTCCATGGCTTGGGTATCAGAGTGATTCAGTTGACCTACATGGAGGGGAATTTAATCGGCCAGGGATGCTTGGAAAGGTTTGATGCAGGCCTCACCTCTTTTGGTCTGGAAGTAATCGAAGAAATGAATCGATTGGGAATTCTTATTGATTTATCCCATGTCGGACATCGGACAACCATGGATGCCATTGAAGCCTCACAAAAACCTGTTGCCTTTACACATGCCAATCCGAAAAGTCTGTGTGATCATCCTCGAAATAAGCCTGACGAAGCCCTAATGGCTGTTGCTGAAAAAGGTGGGGTGGTTGGGGCAACTATCTTCCCTCCCTTTTTACCGGCAGGAAACAAATCAACTCTCAACGATTTCATAGATGTAATTGACTATTTAGCAGATATGATCGGTTATGATCACGTCGCTGTGGGAACTGACTTCACTGAAGGGCAACCCAAGGAGTGGTTTGATTGGATTCTTACCGGCAAATCTAAAAAAGGACCTGCTTTAAATCTGAATCATCCACTTAAAAATCCTGAAGGTATAGAAAGCACGGCTGATTTTCCCAACCTGACAAGCGCTTTGCTTAACCGTGGATATAGTGAGTTAAATATCCAAAAAATAATGGGAGGGAACATAATGAGAGTTCTTTCAGAAGTTTGGGAAAAGTAAAAAATGAAAATAAATTGACAAAGGAAAAGCATAGATGAAAGTAGATCTGATCGAACAAAGAGTTATTGAGGCCTGTGCTTTGGTTCCTGTTATCAAAGCTTTTGGAGAACAAATAGGGATTGATGCTGCCAAAGCAGTGGTTCAGAAAACCCATGAGGAATTAAGCAGGAATTATGGGAAAGTTTGTGCAAAAAAAAGAGGTAGCAATAGCATAGCAGACCTGGCCGAAATAGTGAGCGGCTGGGCAAAAGGAGGTGCTCTTAAAGAAGAAATCATTGAGCTTACTCAAGCATCCTATGTTTTCAATGTGATCGAGTGCCGTTATGCGGAACATTACCGAAAACTTGGCATGGAAGAGTTCGGATATTGTCTCTCATGCTGCCGAGATGAACCTTTTACACTGGGCTTTAATGAAAAAATCAGGTTTGAACGGCATCAGACAATTATGCAGGGGGCCCCACATTGTGATTTCAGATTCATCCTGTTCTGAGTGACAGCTGACCCGTGCTCCACTATTATATCAATGCTGGCATAGGGAGACGGGTGATTCAGGATGATCTGGAATTCGCCTGTGACTTCGGAAACTATATCTTCCAGGACTATAGCAATGCCGTTGGGGAAGACATTTATGCCTTTTACATGGAGCATGTCATCAGCTCTGCCCAAAATGCCCTGGCACAACAATTGTGGGTCCGGTCTAAATCCTGTTTTGTCAAAGCAGTATAGATAAAACTGCCCGTGGTACCGGATGTCCGGTGAACCCGACTGACTTTTTCAGCAGAGGCGGCCAGAAAGTCACCAAACGGAGCCAGTCTTTTCTGGGAATTTCGCAACTCCTGTTTGGTGGCAAAGGGAAGAAGTGCAAGATCTTTAACGTCCTTTATTTTTCTTTCATTTCCTTGAGCCGCTTTTCCACAAATTCTGTCCCGTTTTGAGCACATATGATCAAATGGCTTTTTTCAAGTTCCATGATTTGATCAAAACTGGCCTCCATGCCCTGATCAAGAGCAGTTCGTGACAGGCTGGTGGCAAGAGGTGAACGGCTTGAAATTTTTTCGGCCATGGCCATTGATTCTGCCATAAGATCTTCAGGTGCCACCACCTTGTTTACAAGACCGATTCTTTGTGCTTCAAAAGCATCAATGAAATCTCCGGTTAATACCAGTTCTTTGGCTTTACCCAGCCCCACAAGATGGGGTAATAGTTTTGTACCGGCACAACGCCTTGTGGTAATATCACCGGGTTGTATCCAAATTATTTAGGAAAAATGGCAACACAGCCAAATTTCCTGAATGGCCATTTTTCGAAAGGTTTTGCTATCCCAATGGGCAATGTGACCTGTATGCGCTTTGAAGCAACTTTATACCAGTTTATCAATTATAGTTGTATAGAATTGGCAGGCATCAACAATTTGATTGACTTCACAGTTTTCATTGACCATGTGAGCCAGTTTATACTCACCCGGCCCAAAGCCAATAGTAGGTATTCCCATGGCCGTCGTTGTAACTGCATTGGTACTGAAATCCCAATAATCGAATTCAGGATCAGATCCAAAGGCTGCATTAAATGCTTTAAAACAGGCCTTTGAAAGGACGTGATCAAGATCAATCTGCCAGGGCAAATGAAACGGGTGATAGATTACATCCATTCCGGTCCAGGACTTACGGTTAAGGATGCCAATCTCCCATGATGCATTTTTCCCTGCAATAATGGCATCCATTTCTTTTTTGACGGTTTTTTTTGTTTCACCCAGTACCAGGCGCCGGTCCAGATATATTTCACATTCAAAGGGAACCGCATTTAGAGATGCACTTGCACTGGAAATTTTTGAGGCCACTAATGTACCATTTTTCCCTTCCGCTTTCATAAGAGATTCACTTGTTTTTTCAATCCTCTGTATAATTTGGGACATTTCATAAATGGCATTTAATCCCTTTTCAGGGGCAGATCCATGGGCAGATATTCCATGGGTTTTAATGGCGACCTGTGCTTTTCCCTTATGGCCTGTAACAAGCTTGTTACCGGATGGCTCGCAGATAATCATATAGTCGGGATGAATGTGGCACTCATTAAATAAATGTTTCAGGTTTTCACCATCGCAATCTTCTTCCAGCACAGTACAGGATACATATAATGTTTTATCCATATGAAGTCCCATTTTTTTTGCGACAGCCCCTGCATAGATGGAGGCTGCTGCAGCCGATTTCATATCAACGGAACCTCTTCCATGGAGCCTGCCGTCCTCGATATGGCCTCCAAAGGGATCATGTGTCCACTCTGAAACATCATTGACTTCCACCGTATCTATAT
>JACNHV010000259.1 GCA_014383445.1 Candidatus Desulfobacula maris
ACTGATGGTTTTTTCTCACTACTCAAAACTCAAATCTCACTAC
This sequence comes from Candidatus Desulfobacula maris, assembly GCA_014383445.1. Taxonomy (GTDB): domain Bacteria; phylum Desulfobacterota; class Desulfobacteria; order Desulfobacterales; family Desulfobacteraceae; genus Desulfobacula; species Desulfobacula maris. The sequence goes on from JACNHV010000259.1 coordinate 44, forward strand.
TTTCATATAAAAATCTATTGTCCCTTTTTTGCATTGTTCAAAATACCCATTGCCCTGGTGGTATTGAAGACTCCGCATACACAGAATTTTGCCATGGTGCGGGTGGCATCTTCTGGATCCATGCGGCCTTCTTTTACATGGGTCAGCATTTTTTTTGCAAAGTTTGCCGAAACCATTCCATGACCGCACATGGTTGAAAGAGACAGGGTTTCCCGGTCCGGGAGCCTGGATGTATCCCCGTGGAATCCAAGGGTATACTCTACTGCATGGGGAGTGATGTCCACTTCTCCGCAGATATCTCGCACATTGTCTACCAGTGCACTCATATTAATAGAAAGACCCAGATCCAGTTTTTTCACATCTTGAATGAACTGAGTCACTTTCTTGCGATCATCGAACACTACTGCAGCTGAACCGGAATTGGGGATTTCATCTATGAGTTTTTCATAGGTTATTTTTTCCTGTCTGCCAATAAAGTAAAGTTTAAAGAAACTGAGGTTTTTTTCCGGCCGATAGAGCGAATTGATAAGGCCGTTGCCCATATTTATAGGGTTGTATTTGATTGCAGCACGCAAAAAAGCTTGTGCTTTTTCAAGAGCCCCTTCTTCATTGAATCCTTTGCCTGCCATGGCAAAAACAATATAATCGTCAGATAATGTTTCAGGTTTTCCAAACCTGTGCAGCGTATTGGTCATTATAAGTTCTCCCTGCTGGTGAAAGAAGAGTTGGTAGCGCGCCCAAGTCCAAGATTTAATTTTGCCCACCCCGTCTCATATCCTTGTTGTGTCAGGATGTCTCTAAGTGGTTCTGAGCCATCTTCTTCACAAACGGTAGAAACCCCGATACTGACCACTGTCTCTGAAGCTTTGCAGATCTCTTTTATAATAGTGAGCGTGTGGACTATATCCTGGATCGTGGTGGTGATTTCTACAATGCAGGAAAGGACTTTCTCGTTAAGCACGTCTTCCTGGATGTCGCCGGTTGCAGGGTTAGTCATCATTTTAGTAACCGGGTTTCCTTGTTCAAACCTGGCACCGGCTGTAGCCATAACTCTGGTTGCCTTCTGAACTTCTCTGAAAAAGACGCCTATTCCTGGTCGGCCAAATTCCACCACCAGCCCGACTTCGCCCTTTTTAATTCTATGGCTTACATCATTGGTCTTGACTTCTTCAGTTCCCCGGCCATGTACACCCGTGGACTCATGGGTAACCATGGGATCGGAAAAAGCTTGCCGAACAATGCGTGGCCATTCCAGGTCTTCCGGAACAATAGCTTCAGTGGGGCATATATCAGGATCAGGTTGAAATCGCAGGCTTATTTTTTTCAGAAGCCTTCTGATTGTTCTCGTAAAGCTTGGCCGTAGATGTTCAAAACTCAGACTCCGATAGCAATTGTGGCATTCCACACATTCGTCAGCATTTATGTTTGCTAAGCCATCTTCATCTATATAGATGGCTCCAACGGTACAGACAGGAACGCAATTGGCGCAGCCAACGCATTTTTCCTTTGATATCCTCATAGCCCGCTTCCTTTTAAATATTTTGTTTTTATTGCTAATAGTCACTCTGTGTGATGGCGGCAAAAACATTGTATCCAAAAATATTATAGAATGCAATATTTAATCCCTGTGAAATATTCATAAATGCCTTAAAGATAATTTGTCTATGTATCTGGTAATGCACTGCTATTCTTTTTTTACCCTTCCATTTTAGATGGAATTATGTTCTTGACGCTGAAAGTTATATTGGTTACATAATAAATTATAAACCATTTTTTGGATACAATAATGATAAAACCACTGCCAAAAAGCTCCAAAAATTCTCTTTCTGTAAGAGAAAAGACTTATAGTCTTTTAAAAAAACAGATACTGACAGGGCAGTTTCCACCTAAGAAAAAATTGACAGAAGAGTCCCTGGCCAAAAAATTCGGAGTGAGCAGGACACCTGTCAGGGATGCCCTGCACAAATTGGAATTGGAAGGTCTGGTAAAGGTGGCGGGTGCCCGAGGATTTTGTGTGCCCGAGGATTCTGTGGAGGACATGAGTGAGATCTTTGAAATTCGGGCAGTCCTGGAAGGGCATGCCCTGGCCTGTGTATGTAAAATAATCACGGATAAGGATATCCAATCGCTCAAAGAACTTGTTCAATCTGCTGAACAGGCTTTTTTTAGGGGAAAATTAGAACACATTTTTGATTATAATACCAGGTTTCATGATCTGCTTTATGGCATGCTTGTCTCACAAAAGCCGAGACTTTTCAGCATCATAGAAGACATGCGGGAATATGTTTTGCGATACCGGAAAAATACGCTTACCCATCCCAAAGGTATTCGGAGGAGCATTAGCGGGCATAAAAAAATATTGATGGCTTTGGAGCTTAGAGATCCTCAGTTGTGTGAGCGTATTATGAGGAATCATATTTATGAAGCAAAAGAGGATACGATATTGTACAGCAAATAAATCTTACCAAAAAAAAGGCAAGGCTATCACAGATTAAACGGCTAACTGTCGGAAAGATAGTGGAAATTAAAATAAAAAAATGGGGAGGGGAAAAAAATGGAATATAAATTTCTTGGTTCTACAGGGATCAGGGTTTCTCAGCTGTGCATGGGCACGATGACATTTGGAAATGAGGCTGATAAAGTCGAATCTGCAGCCATGTATAATCGCTGCCGGGATGTTGGGATTAATTTTTTTGACTGCGCTAATATTTATAGTCAGGGCAAGGCAGAAAAAATTCTGGGAGACCTGATCGCAGGATCCAGGGATGAGCTGGTCATAACCAGTAAAGCCTGGGGCCAAATGGGCACGGATATCAATGCAAAAGGTTCATCCCGGCGAAACATTATCGCTTGTGTGGAAGCAAGTCTCAGGCGACTGAATACTTCTTATATTGATATTTATTTTTTGCATAGATTTGATCCCCACACAGCTCTTGAGGAAACCCTTGCCACACTCGATGATTTGGTGACCCAGGGAAAAATACGTTATATTGGAGCAAGCAATTTTGCAGCCTGGCAGGTGGCCAAAGCGCTTGGCGTATCAGCGCTGCATGACTGGGCCTCATTTAAGTGCATTCAGCCAATGTATAATCTTGTCAAACGCCAGGCAGAGGTGGAAATTCTGCCTCTTGCTCTTTCTGAGAATATTGGTGTGGTCAGTTATAATCCATTGGGTGGTGGTTTACTGACAGGAAAATATGGTCATAAAATAGAATCCTCCCAGAATCGGCTTGGCAGGGTAGAAATGTATAAAAAAAGATATGGTGATGACTGGATGCTCGATGCTGCAATGAGGTATGAGGCCTTTGCCCGTGATAATGATATTAATCCGGTAAGTCTTGCAGTGGCCTGGGTTGCTGCACATCCAGGAGTAACTGCACCGATTCTGGGGGCCAGAAATGTGGGGCAGCTGGAAGACTCGTTACGTTCCATTGAAATCAACATGACGACTGAGTTGTACCAAAAACTGGCAAGTCTGACACCAGCACCGGCACCAGCCACTGATCGGACGGAAGATTTCAGATAAAATTGTTGATGCGATTGTGTACCGCATAAAATTTTATCCGGAAAAAGAAAGTTTTTCAGAATTTGTAAAAATGAAATGATAGATATCTGATCAAACCATATCTAATCTGGTACGACCAGCCAAAAAGTTGAATAGCTATTAAATTAAATACAAAAAATTAATCGGCTAAAGACAATATCAGAATTGTTTTAAAAGAAAGCCAAATTTTCCCCAAAAAACTATTTGACAATAATGGTTTGATATGTTTTTATGTACCAGGTCAGACCAGATAGCAACCAGCATATATTGTTTGTCAGGTCTATGGCCAAAGGTAATTTTTCAGTTAAAAGCAAAACGCTGGGAAAAAAATCAATATTTGGTTATGGAGGATAAATGGCAAAGTTTTTAGAATATCAGGGCAAAGAATTTTTCAAACAGTCCAAGATACCCATCCCTGAAGGTATAGTGGCCAATACCCCTGAAGAAGCAAAAGCGGCAGTGCTGAAGCTGGCAAGACCTGTTGTGGTCAAGGCCCAGGTATTTGCCGGAGGCAGGGGAAAAGCCGGTGGGGTCAAATTTGCTGAAACACCGGAACAGGCGGGAATCCTGGCCCGGGAAATTTTAGGAATGAATATAAAGGGGCTTAAAGTTAAACAGGTTCTGGTGGAAGAACAACTGGACATTGTCCAGGAATTTTATGCCGGGATTATTATTAATTCTGCCCAGGATGTTCGGGGGCCCGTACTGATGTTCAGCCCTGAGGGGGGAATGGATATTGAATCTGTATCCCAGGATAAAATTGCAATAATGAATGTGGATGTAATCAAAGGATTAATGCCCTATGATACATTAAACCTGGTGGCATCAATGGGAATTACTGGCAAGCCTTTGAGGCAGATTGCGGATATAGTATTCAAGCTTTTTAAGATTTTCCAGAAGATGGATTGTCGTAGTCTTGAGATCAATCCTCTTGTATTAACAACTGATGGCAGGGTGCTGGCTGCAGATTGCCGCATGGCTGTTGATGATCAGGCCCTTTTCAGACACCCTGAACTGGGCATTAAAATCGGTCGTGAATTCTTAAAGGAACCCACTGAGTTTGACCTTATTGGCTGGTCATTTGAGGCCAGTGATTTTAGGGGCACAAGTTATGTTGCTGAGATGGCAACGCCTGAAGAAGTAGCCCAGGGCGGTTATGTGGGATACCACGGCATTGGCGGCGGTGCTGCCATGATCGGTATGGATGCCCTTAACCGGGTGGGACTGAAAATAGCAGATTATGCAGATACCAGTGGGAATCCAACAGCTTCCAAAGTATATAGAACCACCAAGCTGATTATGTCCCAGCCAGGTATTGAAGCATATTTTCTTGCAGGATTCATGATGGCTAATCAGGAACAATGGCACCATGCCCATGGGGTTGTCAAGGCGTTAAGGGAAGAATTGCCCAAAAAACCTGCCGGCTTTCCAGTTGTTCTGCTTTTGTGCGGCAACAAAGAAAAAGAATCCCAGGAGATTTTAAAGGAAGGTCTGGCAGATTTGGATGCCAGGATAGAAATTTATGATCGGGAGTATGTCTACGATGCCACATTTATTGCCGGCAGAGTCAAGGCGCTGGTCGATGAATACCATGAAAAGTCAGTATCATAGAAGGGAGAAACAAATGGAATTTCATGAAAGAACAATAAAAATCATCATTGATGAATCTAAATGTGATGATTGCACAACCCATGCCTGTGTGGAAGCCTGTAAAACTTTCAGCAGGGGTATTCTGGGTTTGAAAGATGGAAAACCCTTTGTGAAAGACTCTGTTGATGAGCTGGCACGCAAAGGAACAGAATGCCTGGCCTGCGAATATGCATGCTGGTTCAGGGGGAATAGTGCCATTACCATTGAGGTGCCTATCAAAGGTTTATCCGAATACAGGCAAAGACACGGAACAAATTAGCAGGGGGGAAAAATGTCCATATTATTGGATGAAAATACAAAGGTTGTTGTACAGGGACTGACAGGAAGAGAAGGCTCCCTGCGTTCACAATTTATGAAAGAGTATGGTACAAAGGTGGTGGCTGGTGTGACACCAGGTCGCGGAGGCGTTGAGGTCCATGGGATTCCAGTGTTTGATACTATAAAACAAGCCATGGAGAAGGTTGGAATGATTGATGCCGCAGTTACCTTTATCCCTGGTCCTGCTTTGAAAAGCGCTGTTTATGAAGCCATTGATGCCGGCATTAAATTTGTGGTTTCCCCGGTGGAGCGTATTCCGATTCAGGATGTTATTGAAATGGTCCATTATGCCTTGAAAAATGATGTAAAACTTTTGGGACCTGGCAGCCTCGGACTGATCAGTCCGGGCAGAGCCGCCATTGGCTGGCTGGGCGGAAGTTTGGAATGGGCCCGAGCATTGTTTGATTCGGGTCCAGTAGGGGTTATCTCCCGCAGCGGCGGGCAGTCCGGTACTGTGCCCTGGGCACTCAAGGTAGCAGGGCTTGGTATCAGCACAGCTCTTCACATTGGTACAGAACCCGTATTGGGGATGACCATGGCTGATGTATTGAAAATGTTTGAAATTGATGACCAGACAAAAGCAGTGGCGATTTTTGGTGAAATCGGTGGAACCCTTGAAGAGGAAGCAGCCGAGTGTGTTGCCAAGGGCGAGTTTACAAAACCGCTTGTTGTTTTTATTGCAGGTGCCTGGGCACCCGAGGGCATGAGATTTTCCCATGCCAGCAGTATTGTTGAAAAAGGAAGAGGGACTGCCAAGGGCAAGATGAAAGCCTTGACTGAGGCAGGAGCCCACATCGTGGACAGCCCTGAAAAGATTGCCCCTAAAATTAAAGAACTGATCCAATTATAATTAAATTGGGTTATAATTAAATCAGGCATAATTAAAAAAGCATAATTAAACAACAAATTATATTAAAAGGAGAAAATGATCATGGCAGTTATGAGATCTGTATTTTATGTACCAAGCAATAACGAAAAAATGGTTGGCAAGGCCACAAGCATTGAAGCAGACATATTAACCCTGGATCTTGAAGATTCAGTACCTCCGGCGGAAAAAGCCAGGGGTCGTGAAGAGATCAAAAAATATCTTGATTCAAGCAGAGCGTCACAGAAGGCAAAATATCTCTATGTTCGTGTTAACAACTGGGAAACAGAGATGACCAATGACGATCTTGAGGCTGTTGTCTATCCTGGTCTTGATGGTGTCTGCCTTGCAAAATGCGGAAGCGGCGAGAATGTAAAACGTCTGGACTGGAAACTTGAAGAGCTGGAACAGAGAAGGGGTATGAAGGTCGGCTCCGTTGCCATCCAGCTGCTCATTGAAACTGCCAAAGGCGTTATCAATGCGTATGAAGCTGCATCTGCAAGCTGCCGGGTCAATTCTCTGATATTTGGTGCAGTGGATTTCACAAAAGACATGAGGGTTACCTTGACCTCTGAAGGCAAAGAACAGCTTTATGCCCGCTTCCATACTGCCGTGGCCGCCAGAGCAGCTGGATGCGTTGCCATTGATTGTCCTTATGTTGCATTTCAGGATACAGAAGGGTATAAAAAGAGTACGGAAGAAGGTCGTCAGATGGGATATGAAGGCAGAATGCTGATTCATCCAAGCCAGATCGAACCCTCCCATGAGATTTATACCCCCTCTGCAGCCAGTATCGAATGGGCGGAAGGCGTAAAAAAAGTATTTGAAGAAGAGGGTATTGCAAAAGGCACAGCCGCAGTTACCTATCTTGGCAAGATGGTGGATACCCCCGTATATGAAAATGCCATGCAGATTTTAAGAACCATGGAAGAGATTCGTGCTGCCGATGCTAAATAGTGCCTGGACGAAAACCTGAAAATTTTTTTGAGTACAAGGCGGGTGATAATTTTAACCGGAGGAATACATTGAGTATTTCGAGGATTAAAATTTGAATCCAACGCAGTAATCGGGAAAATTGGCGGTTTTCGGTCGGGCACTAAATAAGCATTGACCTGTTGATGTTATTGACATGGGGACCCGGGTTTTTAACCATAATTCCGCGGGTTCCCATAGTCGGCAATCCATTGCAAAATTGTAATGGAAATAAGAGGAAAAAATAAAACCAGGAAATAACAGATTTTTTTTGTGAAATTCTAAAGGGAAGACAAAATGATTCTAGCACAATTGTCAGTATATCCAATAGGCGAGGGTACAAGTTTAGGATCCTTTGTAAGAAAAGGAATTCAGGTGATAAAAGATTCAGGGTATACCTATAGTGTTGGAGGACTCTCTACTGCCATTGAAGTCCCTGACATGGATTCCCTGTTTGCTTTGGTAAAAGAGGTACGCCAGGCCCATCTTGACCAGGGGGCAAAACGTATTGTTGTTGATTTGAAAATCGATGACAGAGGGGATAAAGACGCGACGCTTAAGAGCAAAATCAATTCAGTTACTTAGGCGCTTAATTGCGATTGGGTTTTATATAAAACAAGATCTGGCGGATTAATAAAACATAGTTTTACCTCTGTGAAATCCTGACAGGTCTTGTGGGAAAAAAGATGACAACCACTCTTTTTGATAAATGGACTGACCGATATGATTGCTGGTTTGAAACGCAATGCGGTATTCTCGTTAAGCAGTATGAATCAGAGCTGCTGCTTAAACTTCTAAATCCCCTTTCCGGGGAAAAAATTCTTGATGTGGGCTGTGGTACCGGGGTTTTCACCATTGATGTGATGGCTCTGGGATCCAGGATTACAGGCATTGATATATCCGAACCCATGCTCAGGAAGGCTGTTAATAAAATTGACAAAATTCCCAGATATGCTTTCATCGGTATTTGCGCAGACATGTGTGCGCTGCCCTTTGCAGATAATAGTTTTGATAAAGTTCTGTCCATGACAGCCATTGAATTTATAGAGGATGCAAACAAGGCTGTTGCCGAGCTTGACCGCGTGACCCGACAGGGAGGGACTATTGTATTAACCACTCTGAACAGTCTCAGTCCATGGGCAGAGCAAAGGCGCAAGGCAGCAGAAAACGGGCATGATTTATTTCAAAAAACATTTTTCAGGTCTCCGGATGATATGCGCTCCCTTATTCCAGCAAATCCTGTTGTGAAAACAGCTATTCATTTTCAAAAGGAAGATTGCCTTTCAGATATTCCTGAAATTGAACGTCATGGAAAAAAGAATAATTCTGACAAAGGTGCATTTCTGGCTGTTAAGTGGAAGAAAACTTAAAGTAAATGCAGGCAAAATAAAAAGTTCTGCTTGTGGGGGGAAACAATGGTTAATGAAAATTTTATTCGTGAATTGGAAAAAATAGTAGGCAAATCCAATGTGTCAGTGACCAATACGGGTATTGAACTATACTCCTATGATGCCTCCCTGGTAAAAGGGAATCCCGGGGTTGTCGTGTTTCCGGCAAATACCCAGGAGGTTTCCCAATTAGTAAAAGCTGCCAATAAAGAGGGAATTGATATTGTTCCCCGGGGGTTTGGTACCAATTTATCCGGCGGCACCATCTCTATCACCCACGGCCTTGTGATCTGTCTGTCTCGATTCAATAAGATCCTGGGTATTCACCCTGAAAGTCGATATGCCGTTGTTCAACCCGGGGTGACCAATCTGGAAGTACAACAGGCCCTGGCAAAGGTTGGTGCCTTTTACGCTCCAGACCCGGCCAGCCAGAAAGTGGCCACTCTTGGCGGAAATGCAGGAGAAAATTCAGGAGGCCCTCTTTGTCTGAAATATGGTGTCACCTCCAACCATATCCTGGGGATGGAAATAGTGATGGCTGATGGCGAAATTCTGAGAATAGGTGGGCCGGCTCTGGATCCTCCCGGGTTTGATCTGCGTGGGCTAATGGTGGGCAGCGAAGGAGCCATGGCCATTACAACGGAGCTGACTCTGCGTACTTTGCCCAAAACCCAATCAGTTATAACCATGTTAGCTGTTTATGATGATATCCAGGCAGCTGCCCTTTCTGTTTCAAAAATCATATCAGCTGGAATTCTCCCAAATACCCTTGAAATGATGGATGCCCTGGTAATTGAAGCAGTAGAAGCCAGTATTTCATGCGGGTACCCTCTGGACGCGGCGGCTGTGTTGATTATTGAAGTTGAAGGCATGATAGTTGGGCTTAAGGAGCAGGCTGAGCAGATCAAAGAAATCTGTATGACCAACCAGTGCCGGGACATCAAGATCGCTAAAAATCAAGAGGAACGAAACCTGTTATGGAAGGGCCGGAAAGGAGCCTTTGGCGCTATTGCCCGCCTGGCACCGAATTACCTTGTAAATGATGCCACTGTACCTAGAACCAGTCTGCCCAAAGCTCTGGAGCAGATTAAGATAATTGCCCAAAAATATGAATGCCGGGTTGGTAATGTTTTCCATGCCGGGGATGGTAATATGCACCCTCTTTTATTGTTTGATTCAAGGAATGAAGGAGAATTGGAACAAGTGCACAAGGCTGGATGGGATATAATGAAAGCCTGTGTTGATCTGGGTGGTACCATATCAGGCGAGCATGGTATTGGCCGGGAAAAACAAGAGGCCATGAAAATGATTTTTTCCGGTGATGATCTAAATACCCAGCAAACAGTAAAATTTGCCTTTGATCCGGAAAACATATTAAATCCAAATAAGGTGATCCCCCTGTCCAAATCGCCTGGCCGACCTTTGGAATCTTTTGAGCCCACAATATTGAAACGGCTGGGTGGGGCATCCTGTAAAGGGGTTGTCCAAGCTATGGCTGCCATTAAAAATGCAAAAGATGCTGGCAAGTCTGTAATCGTTGTTGGGGCCGACACCTTCAGTCATTACGGCAATATCTGCAAACAGGATGTTACACCTGTCAGCACACTGTCCATGACAGATATCATTGAGTATGACTCTGATAACCAGTTTATCACTCTGGGGGCTGGAATGTCCCTGCATGGACTTCAGGAGATTCTGGGTAAAAATAATCAATGGCTGCCCCTGCGCCCGCCTTTTTTTGGCAATAAGGCCAGCATGGGTTCTCTGGTCGCCATGGGAATCAGCGGTCCTGAACGTATGTTTTATGGGGCTCCCAGGGATTTTTTACTGGGGCTTCAATATATTGACAGCCAGGGTAGAATAATTTCCACGGGAGGCAAGGTGGTTAAAAATGTTGCCGGATATGACATGACCCGGCTTTTGACCGGAAGCAATGGAAGCCTTGGAATAATTACCGAAGCCACCTGGCGACTCTTAACAAGGCCTGAACTGTGCAAGGCCTTATCCATGACAGGAAACCTGGATGATTGTTTTGGAGCTGTGCTGGAGCTTATGAATGCCAATCTGTTCCCTGCCTTTGTAACAGCTGTTCCAGTAAATAATATTCCAGAAGATAATGGTACAGACCAATTCCCAAAACTATGGAAAATGGTCGTGGGTTTTGAAGGCATGGCCAATGTTGTTGAACACCAGGTGGAACAATGCTCCCTTCTATTGGGTAAACACAAATTAAAGGAATTGGAAACCTGGGATTATCCCTTGATTGACGGGTGTTTTAAAGATATTTTTAATAAAATTGCAATGGCTCCTTATACCTTGAAACTTGCGACAGCCACTGGAAAGATGCTGGATCTTATCAATGTCATCAATTCTATCGATGGGATCAAGGCCCAGGCAAGGATGTCAGACTGGCTCCTTGATTTTGGATGCGGCAGGATATTCAGTGCTCTGGATTCATTGGATAAAGATCAATGGGCTTCTTTGACCCATGGGGCCATATCCCTTGATGGGCATGTGCACCTTGAAAAAGCGCCGGATGACTTCAGGCGCGAACAGGATGTTTTCGGAGGAGTTCTACGGCCGGAATGGGCCATGATGCACAAGATCAAAAAGGCCCTGGATCCCCATTCATTGTTTGCACCCGGACGTATGCCCGGAAAGAAGGAATATGAGGTTTAAAGCCAGATCAAGGAGAGGTATGGGCTATGAATATTTTTGAAGATTACGATGCAATTTCCCAATGTAATAAATGCGGTTTCTGCCAGGAGGCCTGCCCAGTATTTCGTTCAACCGGTCATGAGTCCGGTGTTGCCAGGGGACGACTGGCATTGATGCGCGGCATTATTGAAGATCGTGTTCAATGGACCAAAGAACTGGAAGATCCTTTGTTTAACTGCCTGGGGTGTGGAGCATGTACTGCCAGCTGTCTGGCTGATGTTCCCACAGCCGATCTGGTCATTAAGGGCAGGGCAGAGTATCTGGAAAAAGTAGGAAGAAAACCCATCCACAAGCTGTTGTTTGAACAGCTGCTTCCCTATCCCAAGAGGCTGCACATGGCAGCACGGGCAGCAGCCTTTGGGAAAAATTCAGGTATGTCAAAGGTTGCCAAAGCCCTGGGTCTCCTCAGGATTCTGGGCAGAGATTTTGCCAAGGCTGAAAATATTGTCGAAAAACTTCCTCCCGTCCCTTTTCGGGGGCTTGTTAAGCCAGGTGAATACCCAGGCACGGGAGACACTCTTCGCATTGGTTATTTTATAGGCTGCGGGGTTGATGTTATCCAGCAGGAAGCCGGGCAGGAGAGCTTAAAAATACTGAAAAAAATTGGTAAAACAGTGACTGTACTTGACAATTGCTGCTGTGGGCTGCCTGCATGGACCTATGGTGATATTGATGCAGCTCAAAAGCTGGCATTGAAAAATCTTGAAGCCTTTTCATCTCAATCCTTTGACGTAATTGTCACAGATTGCTCAAGCTGCGCCTCGTTTTTAAAGAAATACCCCAAAGTATTTCAAGGCGATGAAAAAAATCAGGACCTTGCCCAGGCACAGACTCCCCTTTTCCAGGACATGGTGGAATTTATTTTTAAAAATGGATATTCAACTCCAACAGGCAAATCACCCATTGTGGTGACCTTTCATGATCCCTGCCATGCAGTTCGCGGCCAGGGAATATCCAGGGAAAACCGGGAAATTTTAAAGAATATTCAAGGAGTTGAATTCAGAGAGATGCCGGAAGCTGACTGGTGCTGCGGCGGTGCTGGCTCCTACGCATTAACGCACTATGATCTTTCCATGAAGGTGCTGGATCGAAAAATGAAAAATGTGGAGTCAACTGAAGCGGATTTTCTGGTGACCTCCTGTCCGGCCTGCATGATTCAGCTTTCCCACGGTATCCGTAGAGCTGGATTAAATACAAAAGTCTGTCACATCTCTGAGATTGTTACTGGAGCTAAACCCAAAGGATAATAATATTAATTTATTAAACTATACTACTTGTCATTTTTGATTTTTAAATAATGATATTTTTAAATGAGGTAAATTTATGAAATGGAACATGCAGACAATTGACGGTAATACAGCGGCAACCCATGTGGCATACGGGATGTCTGAAAAATTACATTCTTTTATTGGACAAAGGATGAATATTTCGATACATAATGCTTTGTAGCGGTATAAGTTTATCAGAGAATCTTAATTTGAACGATGTAAAAAAAAATTAAAATGGTGAAATAAATGAATCATCCCGATTATCAGCCAATTAAACAAGTTAAAATTTCAACTTTGATTGTTGATCAGATAAAAGCTCACATTATTAAGGGCAATTTAAACCCTGGAGATCCGCTTCCTTCGGAAAGGGAGCTTATGAGTCTCTTTAATGTGAGTCGGTCCTCATTACGGGAAGCATTGAAAATCCTCGATACCATTGGGTTTGTGGAAATCTCCCAGAGAAAACGGACCCGTGTGAAATCCATTGTACCGAAAGGATTTATCGAGCCCATACGCAAGCTTTTAAAAGAGGACATTGACACTGTTCTGGAGGTACATGATGTCAGAAGGTGCCTGGAGTCCTGGAATTCCTATTACGCTGCTGAAAGGGCAACAAAAGAGGATATCGAACTTTTAAGGCAAAATCTTGAATCCATGGAAGAAGGTATCCCGAAAAAAGTGAGTCTTATAGATGATGATGCAGCATTTCACCTTGCAATATCCAGCGCAGCCCACAATAAAATTCAGACCCATTTAATGTATTCCATATACGCTCTTATCCAGAGTACCGTTGGTATCTGCTATGAGGCCAACGAAAGCTGGGATATATTGGAGGAGCATAGAGCCGTATACCAGGCCATCAAGGATAAAAACCCAGTGCTTGCCCGTGAAAAAATGCACATTCACCTGGATAAGGTTCTGGCTCGAATCCATTATTTTTTTGAAAAAAAAACTTAGCTGTTTTATTATAAGATAAATAAAACCAGGAAAGGCCTACTATGTATCTTCAGGTTCTGAAGATCTTTATTGATATTGTCACACCCGTATTTTTTCTGATCTTTCTGGGGTATTATGTCGGCCCCCGTCTGGAACTGGATGCCAGAACATTGTCCAGGACAGCCTATTTTCTTTTGATACCCTGTTTTGTGTTTGATATCATCAGCAAGGTAGATATTGATATTGCAGTGGCAGGCCAGATGATCCTGTATACTACATTGACCCATATATTAGTGGCAGTGGCTGCTTTTATCCTGGCCAAACTCCTGAAACGTTCCAGGGAAGTGACAGCTGCCTTTGTTATTATCGCCACCTTCGGGAATGTGGGAAATCTGGGGCTTTCCCTTATTGACTTCAGGCTGGGTCAGGCTGCCCAGACATCTGCCACCATCTATTTCATAACTATTGTGCTGCTATCCTTTGTGGTCTGCGTGGGGATTTCAAGCTGGACCCGGGGAACGGGTTTGTCAGCTGTGTTGTCCGTATTTAAAACACCGGCCCTGATTGCCATGGTGCCGGCCATGTTTTTCTATGGCACTGATTTTGAGCCTCCACTGTTTTTATCCAGGATCACGGGACTTTTAGGCAGGGCTATGATCCCCGTGATGCTGGTAACCCTGGGGGTTCAATTATCAAATCTGGCTAAATTCAATTTCAGCCTTGATTTAGTCATAGCTTCTTGTCTGAGGCTTATCGCAGCCCCTCTTATTGCCTTTGGATTGAGCTTTGTTTTTTCTCTGTCTGGCATGGAAATTCGTTCAGGAATTCTTCAGGCCGGTATGCCTGTGGCAGTTCTGGGATCCATTATTGCCATTGAATATAATATCAGGCCAAAATTTGTTACAACAGCCGTATTATTCACTACAGTGCTGAGCCTTGTAACATTGACTATTCTACTTTATATGGTATAACGAAGGATAATCCTATAGCAGCTTAAGCTTTGAAGCCCAGGGATAAAACTATTTTTTATAGGGAACATGGAATGGAAAAAAAAAATTTAATCCAGATAATGACAGAAAAGGCTGTTGCCGTGGGAACCATTGTCCATGAAATATCTTCGGTTTCCGACGCTCTTCAGTATGCTGTTGACCTGAACAAAGAGAAAAATTTGAAAACCCTGGCATGCCCGGGCCTGGATTCTGAAGACCAGGACAGGCTGCTGGATCTGTGTAATTCAGCAAACCTGGATCTATTGGAGGAGCCACTGCGAAATCAGGCCTCTTCCATAGACACTTCACTCACATGGGTTAATTACGGCATTGCTGACACAGGCACCCTGATGCTGGCATCTGATTCTGAAGAAATCCGCATTGCCACCATGCTGGCCAAGATCCATATTGCCATGTTGCCCGTATCAAAAATAAGGCTGGACACAGGATCTATTGAAGCTGCGCTCAATGATATCCTGAAAAAAGATTCTGCCTCCTACACTGCATTTATTACGGGCCCCAGCCGAACGGCTGATATTGAACGGGTGCTGGCCATCGGAGTCCACGGCCCTGTTGAGCTTCATCTACTCTTGATAAAGGATATGCAGCCATGATCAAAACTGCCCAGGATATGAAATCCTATAAAAAAAAGATTCGCCAGGCCCTTGGAGATTCATTTTTACGCTCTGCCCTGGATGAGTTCAACACAGCCTATCGTGAAAACCGTCCCAATGTTTACAAGGATATTGATTTTAACAGTCTCAGGGATATCATTGCAGAAAATAAGGACAGCCTGATCCCTTTTCTTGAAGTCTTATTTGAAGAATTCAGGCTCAATGCCCAAAAGGCCGGTGCCATAGTCCACAGGGCAAAGGATGCCAGGCAGGCCAATGAGATCATTGCCCGGATCGCTAAAGAAAACAAGGTTAAAAAGATCATTAAATCCAAATCCATGACTGCCGAAGAAACTTTTTTAAATGATTACCTTGAAAAACAAGGATTTATTGTCACTGAGACCGATCTTGGAGAATGGATCATCCAGCTTAAGCATGAAGGTCCTTCCCACATGGTCATGCCAGCCATCCATCTTTCCAGGTATCAGGTTGGAGAGCTGTTTGAAAAACAAACAGATTTAAAGGTTGATGCGCAAAATATTGACAAGCTGGTTAAGGTGGCAAGGCGTGAGCTTCGCCCCAGATTCCTTGAAGCAGACATGGGAATTACGGGCGCTAATTTTGCCATTGCAGATTCCGGCACCCTGGGGATGGTCACCAATGAAGGCAATATGCGCCTTACCACTACGCTTCCCAGGGTTCATGTGGCCCTGGTGGGATTTGATAAACTTGTTTCAGACCTTGGATCTGCCCTGCGCATTTTAAAACTTTTGCCCAGGAATGCAACGGGCCAGGCCATAACCTCCTATGTGACCTGGATCAAAGGGGCCAACCAAAGTTTGAATACTCCTTTCGGGAAAAAAGAGATGCATGTTGTTTTCCTGGACAACGGCCGGCTTTCCCTTTCAAAAGATCCCTTGTTTTGCACAAGTCTTCGGTGCATCCGGTGCGGTGCCTGTGCCAATGTATGTCCCATTTATTCAAAAGTGGGCGGGCACAGATATGGTCATGTCTATATAGGTGCCATTGGCCTGATTTTAACATTATTCTTCCATGGCAAGGATAATGACAGGGCCATTGTGAGAAATTGTATCAACTGCCAGGCCTGCAAGGAAGTGTGTCCCGTGAGTATAGATCTTCCCCATCTCATCAAAAAGACCTATGCCCGGGTGATCAAAGAAGAAGGCAAAACCCCGGTTAAAAATTTTCTCCTGGCAAAGGTGATGAAGAATAGAAAGCTGTTTCATTTTATTTTGCGATCAGCCTATCTGGCACAGCAGCCCCTTTCCAAAGGCAGGCCTTTGATACGTCATCTGCCAGCTTTCCTGGAGAAAGATCATGGATTCAGGAGTCTTCCCACTATTGCCAAAATCCCGTTAAGGGATCTTTGGCAAACCCTTAGCCCCAAACTGGAAAACCCTTCACTTAGAATCGCTCTTTTTGCCGGATGTGCCATGGATTTTATTTATCCTGACCATGGAAAGGACCTCTTAAAACTGCTGAAAAAGGCCAATATCCAGGTGGATTTTCCTTTGGATCAGACCTGCTGCGGCCTGCCTGCAATGATGGCGGCAGAAGAAAAAACAGCTAAAGAGCTAGCTGTTAAGAACATCCAGGCCTTTGAAGCAGAATCATATGATTATATCCTGACCCTGTGCGCATCATGTGCCTCCCATCTGACCCACAATTATGAAAAGATTTTCAGGGAAGCTAAAGAACCTGCCATGGATCTTAAATTATTTACAGATAAGATTATCGATTTCTCATCCTTTATGGACAGGGTATATAAATTCCCCCAAACGGATCAGAATATGAATAAACAAGTAACCTATCATGCCCCCTGCCATTTGTGCCGGGGACTTCATGTGACAGATGAGCCCAGAGCCCTGATTCAAAAGGCCGGATATACCTATGTCCCCTCAAAGGATGAAGATGTCTGCTGTGGATTCGGCGGTTCCTATTCCGTGGATTTTCCTGAAATATCCTCGGAAATTCTTAAAAAAAAGCTGGATAATGTTGAGGCATCAGGAGCCGACATACTGGTTACAGACTGCCCGGGTTGCGTCATGCAATTGAGTGGCGGCCTGGACAAGCGCCAAAGCCATATTAAAGTGCTCCATCTTGTTGAACTTCTGGCCAACAAAAAATAGTGAGCAAGCTAATTTATCGGAAATACCAGAATTGGTATTTCCGATAAATAGAAGGATCTTGCAACCATACGAGAGGCAGGAGTTGATGTCATAATCAGCCGGATTCTTGAGCATGACGGCCGATACCGGAAACATGAGCCCACGCGGTACCATTCCCTTAAGTGAAAGGATGTTGTGTATCAGGAATCGATGTATTCGTCCGTTACCGTCTTCAAACGGATGCAGGAAAACAAAACCGTAGGCAATTGCCGCTGCATGGATGACTGGTGCGACTTTACCTTCTTTCATCCGCTTGTGGGATTCAATCAGCCCGGACATCAGATTTGGAAGGTCACCAGGCTTTGGACAGATAAAATGAATGACCTCCTTCTGATAAGCGATCGTTTGCCCGACATAATTCTGACCGACGCAATAATCGCTGTCTTTGAATCGAGGGTCAACGATCCGGTTCTGAAGTTATAACAGTCTCTCCTTCTCGCAGAAGTCCTCTTTTTCAGCAAGTTCCAGAGAGGTAATGAATTTTTCAGTTCGTAAGGCATTAGGCTTAATATGCTCAATCTCAAAGGATGACTTTGTCTCTTTATTATATAGGTAGCTCAGAGCCCTGCGAAGGAGCTTTATATGAAAGTAGTGAGATTTGAGTTTTGAGTAGTGAGAAAAAACCATCAGTCTATCCCCCCTCACATCTCATATCTCACATCTCATTACTCTTTCATTTTTTGTTGTGCCCGCAAGGGCATGGGTGTTAGTAGGATAAGAGGTGATTATATCCTCACATCTTTTCAGTAGATCAACTGAATCCAATTTGGAAAGATTCTCGGTTCTTCTGATGATCGCTGACTTTTTCCCCGGGCCAGTACCTTATTGGATATATGTCTTCAATTGCACCATCCTGAACTTTAGTCCTGTAAGTTCCAGTTGGCGATACAAATGATGAATGCCAGTGTGGCATCCCGGCCAGCTCGAAATTTTTGAGTATATATGCATATCCTGCCGGACGAAATTCTAAAACCTTTATTTCCATGGTGTATCCTCGTAAAATTATTATTCTGCTGGTAAAACAATTACAAATCGTCATTAGCCTGGCGAAATAATTACAAAGGTTGCCAAAGTTTATTTTATTTTCCTGATAATATTTTTTGTTGACAATTGAGTTTAGCTTATATACACTATGCCGTATGAAAAATGAAAAATTGATTATCCATGGAAAGTTCCAATCCATTATGACGCTTGCACAGCAAATGGAGAAAACCCCCAAGAGTTTTGGTACAGGGGAGATGATTTCCGCTTCTGAAATTCATTTAATCGAGATTATTGGTGATACCGAGGATTTAAGCGTCACCGATATTTCCAAGCACCTTAACATCACAAAAGGTGCAGTTTCCCAGAGTTTAAAACGACTTGAAACAAAAGGCTTCACAACAAAGAAAAGTGATCCGGAAAATCTGTCTCGATCCATTGTAATGCTTACCTCCAAAGGCCAAACCGCCTATTGGTCACACAAGTACTGGCATGAAACAATGGATGGTGGATTTTTAAAATATTTGGATGAACTTGATGATCGTACATTCACTATCATCGTTAATTTCTTAGAAAGAGTAGAAGATTTTTTAACGCGACGGGTTGAGTCAGACGCGTAATATTTTTTTGGCTGAAGAGTATAGTATATAAACACATGGTAAGGATTATTATTATGTATAACAAAGAGTTCAAAGGCGATGTTTGCAGTCACTCCCATTCTTTTTTTCTGGATAATTTTATTAGAAGGATTTTACAAAATCCAAAGAAAATTGTAGGGGAATATATCAGGCAGGGGGATACAGTGATCGACCTTGGTTGCGGACCTGGATTTTTTTCCATTGATATGGCAAAGATGGTAGGCGATACAGGAAAAGTCTATTCTGTTGATCTTCAAAAAGAGATGCTTGATGATGTTAAAATCAAGGCAGCTAAACAAAATTTATCTAAACAAATTGTTGTTCACAATTGTGGTCAGGACAAAATAGGTTTAAATGAAGAGGTGCAGGCCGATTTCATACTGGCCTTCTATATGATTCATGAGACACCAGATCCTATTGCTTTTGCAAAACAAGTGAAACAACTTTTAAAGAAAGGGGGTAAATTTCTTATTGTTGAGCCATTATTTCATGTCAGCAAAAAAAAATTCTTAACCATTTGCGAAGATTTTAAATCCATTGGATTTTCTGTTCTTGATACCCCCAAAAAGAAGGGTGGCAGAAGTCTGCTTTTAACAATTTAGGATTTTATAAAAAGGTTTAAATTATCAGGAATACCGAAAATAATCATCAACAGACACGGGTTGAGTTTTTCATTTGCGTGTCCTTAGGGGGGAAAACAGGAAATGATCATGACCGATAACAGGATCAGGCTGGAAAGAAAAAATAAGATTGCACTTGTCTTTATGGACCGCCCTGAGAAGAATAATGCCTTTGATACGTCCATGTTTGAAGCCTTGGAACAGCTTACCCTGGAATTGGAACGGGATCATCCCAGAGCTGTTGTTCTCACCGGAACCGGTGATCGGGCGTTTTGCGCAGGATTTGATGTCAATCTGGAAAATCCTATGGCAACAGAGTTCCTGGATGCGGTAAATAAAAAAGATACTGCTTTGGCCGGAAAACTTATCAACCGCATGCGGCGTGCCATTGACGGGTTTGTCGGTCTGCCAGTTCCCATCATTGCAGCCATCAACGGCCTGGCATATGGAGGGGGCATGGAACTGGCAACACGGTGCGATTTACGGGTGATGGATATTGGGGCGGAATTGTGTTTTTCAGAAGTGCGGCTGGGCCTGATGCCGGACTGGGGAGGAGGGGTTTGCCTGGCCCGGCTTGTAGGATCTGCTCATGCTACCGACTTGATTCTTACTGCCCGGGTCGTAAAGGCGGATGAAGCAGCCAGGATAGGATTGATCAACCGTGTGAGTGATAAAGGCCGTTGCCTTGATGATGCAATGAAGCTGGCAGAACAGATCAGCCTAAACGGGCCAAAGGCAGTAAGCCATGCACTGACTGTCCTGCGGCAAAGCAGTGAACTTCCCCTTAAAGAGGCCCTTGAAAAAGAGGCCGAGGCTGCCGCAAAATTAATTGCATCAGGTGAATGCATCCACGGCATTACAGCATTCATGGAAAAAAAGGCACCACAGTTTCCAGATTGATGGACTCAAGCTTAAGCATCCAAAGGATGCAAGTTATGGTTGAGTTTCCGGCTTGCAACATAAGCCAGCAGTCCTCGCCTCAATTTGCCTCGGTTTGATCTGCCAGATTTTATATATCAGGTCACCAATAACAAAAAAAGGCCAACACCTCAGCCATTCTTTTCGAAGTTACCCCTCATCTGGCAGATCACCATTGGAAACGTCAAGCCAGATCTTTGCCGGAGTGTTAATGGTCATAGTCGGATTTTCATATTCGCCTTCCGTATAAGTACATTTCTCGTCGCGGATAGTAAAAAAGCAGTTGATTACTTCATCGCCGGTAATGTGAAACTGAATGGTAACATCTTTTCCAGATGCTTTTTTCTTGTTCAAACCGTAAGGCATGGCTGCAAACATTTCACCAATTGATGTAAACCGAATGGTATCGACACCCATTTTCTGCTGCAGATAATTCGGCAGAAATTTTGTAATGGGATACCCAATGCCCAACAGAATAGAGATAGTGACAACGTTCTGCAGTATTTGCTGGAGCACCATATTATCTGAATATGTGATCAGGGTGAGTAACATCATTCCTCCCAAATAATTTCAGTTAAATCTCGTTTTGTACAGCCAGTTAAAACAATTTGACAACCATGATCCAATCATGACGACTTAAAATTGAGTTGAATATCCAAATGAGATGACTCGTGCGCAAATTATAGAAAGATTTGATTTAAAATTATTTCATGAGAAAAATTCTTAGATCCATGACATTTGTATTGGTGGGACCGGTTATGATTAGATCATCTATCTTCTTAAAAAAATTATATGAATCATGGGCTGTTAAAAACTGTTTTGCAGAGATTCCAAGATCCCGGGCTTTTTCAAGGGTGTTGCCATCAGCAATTGCCCCTGCTGCATCTGTTGGGCCGTCAGTACCATCTGTTCCAGCAGAAAGAACAACAATGTTGTTTTCTTTTGCAATCTCAATGGCAGATGCCAGTACAAATTCCTGATTTCGTCCTCCAAGCCCATGATGATCCATGGTGACGATTGTTTCCCCTCCTGAAATAATGCATCCGGGCAATGGTACAGGATTGCCTGTTTTAAGGACTTCTTTTGCTATGGCTGCGTGCATCTTTGCAATATCCTTTGTCTCTCCCTCAATCAAAGAAGATAAAATTATTGTGTTATACCCCAGGGATTCAGCTTTGGCTCTGGCAGCGATGAGTGTATTAAAATTATTCCCGATGATCAGGTTCTTAACTTTTTTAAAATATGGATCATCAGGCTTGGGGGTTTCAGGAATTTCACAGTTACATCCTTTATTAATATGATCCAGGACATTTTTTGGCAGTTTTAAGGAAATATTATATGATTCTATGATATTTTTACAATCTTCGAAAGTGCCTGTGTCTGGAACTGTAAGGCCTGAAGCTATGATATCAAGATCATCACCCACAACATCGGACAGGATCAAAGAGATGATGGTTGCAGGAAAAGCTGCTTTTGCAAGACCTCCGCCCTTGATAAGGGAAAGATGCTTGCGGATGGTATTTATTTCATGAATTCTAGCGCCACAGGAAAGCAGGATTTTTGTTGTTTCCTGTTTTTCAGCCAGGGATATGCCATCACATGGTAAAGGTGAAAGTGCAGACCCGCCACCTGAAATAAGGCAGAAAACAAGAGTTTTTTCATGGGCATTTTTTGCCATGTCAAAAAGTTTTTTTGCCCCAAATCTTCCATTTTCATCTGGAATGGGGTGGCCTGCCTCAACCAGTTCAATGGTTTCAAGACTTGCAATGTGATCATATTTTACATTAATACTTCCCCGGGTTATTCTTGAACCCAGAATGTTTTCAAGTTCCTTTGCCATGGCAGCACTGGCTTTGCCTGCTCCAATAACCAGGATTTCTTCAAACTCTGCAAGATCAAATGTGGTATCTCCTACTTTAAGCATATTTTCACAAAGCGTAAGATGGCTGTTGATTGCAATGGCAGGATCTGCCGATAAAAGACCGGCATGGAAAATATCTTTGGCATCTTTTCTGAGATCTAAAAGATCAGAATATTTTTCTTGTTGAATAGGCATTTACTTCTCCTTTTTTTTTTCATAAAAAGGTATTACATAAGGCCCTTCAGGGATAACAGCTATTTTTCTATTGCCTGATCTTTTAATGGATTCACAAAGCATTTTATTTAAATCAAAAATATTATTTACATAGGTATATTTTCTATGTTTTTCTGAAAGTTTTGGGGCAAACAAATGGATGTTTCCGATACGCATGGGTTTTAACTGCATTTCAGTCTGCCATTCATCGATCTCAGCATATTCCCGCGAGTTTAATTTTTCAAGAAATGCTTGTTTTCCAAGTTTGAATAAAAGTTTCTGTGCAGTTAAATACTCATCTGACCCCATGCCTTCGGAACATTCTGATACAACAATGATATCTCCGCCTGGCTCAAGTATATCCAGGGCAGTAACCATTGCTTTTACAGTCTGGTAATAGGTTTTATCCAAAGGATATCCACCGGCACTTGTAAGAATTGTAGAAAATTTTTCTGAAATTTTAATTTCCGCATATTGTTTTAAATATTGAATTGCCCTGGCATGGCTTTTTTCAATATCCCCAAAATTTACAAAGGAAAGATTTCTTTTTTCATCAATGACAACATTAACAGCAAAAAGATTGGATAATGTTCTTATACCCTCAAGCTGGAATTCATGAAAGGGGTTCCCTTTAAGATTGCAGGTCCTTGAGCAGGGGTGTTCAAGAAATTTTGCAGTATGAAACCCTGTAATGGTTTTATGGTGGGCTACCCCGGGGATAACAAGCTTTCTACCTCCTGAATACCCTGCCATGAAATGGGGTTCCACAAGTCCTACTACGATCTTAAGATCAGCCATGGCAAAACGCCTGTCGATTTTTATGGCAAGACCGGATTTTGAAGTACACAAGACAACATGATCTTCATCTTTTCTTGCATAATGGTTTTCCACCCTCACCGTTTCAAGGACTTTTTTACTCCCCACAATTTCTAAAAGTTCGTCTCCAATATTTGGTCTGTGCAGACCAGTAGCAACAAGCACATTGATACAATCTTTTTTAATTCCTGCTTTTATCAGCCTTTCAATCAGTTGAGGCAGTATAAGCCCGTTGGGAACAGGCCTGGTAACATCACAGATCAATATGCAGACAGAAGATTTTCCTTTTGCCACCTCTTCCAGTGATCCTGATTCATCTGCTTTGGAAAAGGCCTTTGATATGGCAGACAAAGGGTCATCAATAACAGGCATATCCTGTTTTTCTATTATAGTTGCTTCCCAGTCCTTATCAAGACTGATCCCAAGACTGGTTTTTCCGTAATTTAATGAAATATCCATTATACAAGTCCTATTTTTTTGTTTCCTTTTCAAGGTGCCTATAAGATAGCTTATTTTCCAGTTTGGTGCATACTAAAAATTAATAATATTGTCAATTTTGTAAGGGCACAAAACAAACGAACAATCTTGATGTTTGCATTTGAGTATAAGATTATCAGTCTGGAAATTTTAAGACAAGTCCATAAATTCATCGTGAAAAACTTTGTCATATACCTGTTCAAGCCTTGCCAGAGCTTTTGTCCAGATATGCTTTTTATATATTCGCCTTATTCAAGCCGTGTTTTACAGATGCTTTTTAAAATTACAATCAGGTTGACCCGGTTTTTCGTTGAATTGGATGCTGTATTTCATGTATATGAGAACTGGCTGTTAATTTATATATATAGAGTTTAAAAATGGGAAAACAAAATAAAAGACTGCATGGTCTTGATCATTTGCGTTCAGCAGCCATAATCCTTGTTTTATTATTTCACTATAAAGTCTATTACGGGGTTCCTGAATGGATAAACAGCTTTAGCAGTTTTGGATGGTCTGGTGTGGACCTGTTTTTTGTATTAAGCGGCTATCTCATTACTGAGAAACTATTTTCTGAACATGAAAAAACAGGCCGGATTAATTTTAAAGGATTTTATTGGAACCGTTTTTTTCGCATTATACCAGCATATCTGACTATTGTACTATTCTATTATTATTTTCCACAGCTTAGAGAAGGCCGGGGCCTTCAACCGCTATGGAAATTTCTTACTTTTACCCAAAATATTTCCATAGACATGTATTTAAACACATTTTCTCATGCGTGGTCATTATGTGCAGAAGAACATTTTTATCTGCTTTTGCCGATGGTTCTTTACATTATTTTTTCAAAAAAACTGACCAACAAAACATTCTATTTTCTTGCAATAGTTTTAGTCATGGGGCTGATCATCCGGTATTCTGTGTGGGAAATATTTATCCAGCCGGCCCTGGGACGTCAACGACTGATTTTAGCCATCAAATATATCTATTATCCAACCTATATGAGAATGGATGGATTATTGGCAGGTGTCGCTGTAGCAACCATATTCAGATATTGTCCTCTATTAAAAGAAAAAATGGTAAAGCATGGGAATTTTTTATTTTTAATTTCTGTATTTTTGCTTTTCATAGCATATTTTCAATTTGGAGGTTCTGTGCTGTCTATGAAATTTACTTCTCTGGGAACATCACTTTTTGGCTTCCCCTTGATATCGTTTGCATACGGCCTGATGGTAATTGCAGCTTTGAGCCCTGATTCGGCATTGTATAAGTTTCAATTCCGGCCATCAAGAATGCTTGCAACACTTTCTTATTCCATTTATTTAATCCACAAAATCACCAATCATTTAATGAATACAAAATTGGCTGATAATTTTACAATGAGAACGGACCAAATATTTTTAATGTCCTTATTTGCAGCCGTCCTTGGTGGTTTTGCTCTATATATAATAGTTGAAAAACCGTTTCTCATACTACGTGATAGATACAAATTCAATTAGTGTGTTTGAGATTTTTAATAGGTAACTTTTGGGCTGCAACCAACCCCAACCAGGTACAGATAAAATCTTATGAACCGGTTGGGGTGGTAAAGGTTTTTCAGGCTTTGTGCCGGTAAAATACCGCCTTGGAAGGCGGCTCCGGAGTATTGCCCAGGATGAGGTCACAGGCTTTTTCCGCAACCATCATGGTGGGGGCGTAGATATTGCCGTTGGTCACATAGGGCATTACAGATGCATCCACGACGCGCAGATTTTCCACCCCGTGAACCTTCATGGTATCTGGATCCACTACAGCCATGTCATCTTTGCCCATTTTACAGGTGCACGAGGGGTGCAGGGCTGTTTCTGCATCTTTTGCCACCCAGTCCAGGATATCCTGGTCTGTCTGGATATGGTTGCCCGGGGAGGTTTCACCCCCGTTGAATTCGCTGAAGGCCGGCTGGTTCATTATTTTTCTTGCACATCTGACAGCTTCCACCCATTCCTTGCGATCCTGGTCCGTGGACAGATAGTTGAACTTAAGGGCAGGGTGCTGCCGGGGATCTGTAGATTTTATTTTAACCGATCCCTTGGAATTGGAATACATGGGGCCGACATGGACCTGATAGCCGTGGTCGTGGCTGGGCTGGCTGCCGTCATAGCGGATGGCCAGAGGCAGGAAATGGAACTGGATATTGGGGTATTTAACATCCTCATTGCTCCTGATAAATCCGCCCGCCTCAAAATGATTGGTGGCAGCAGGCCCGGATCTGTGGAAAAGCCACTGGTAGCCGATAAAGGGTTTTTTCCACCATTTGAGGGCCGGATTCATGGACACGGGTTTTTTGCTTTTGTACTGGACATAGACTTCCAAATGATCCTGCATGTTTTCTCCCACACCTGGCAGATCATGGACCACATTGATGCCAAGCTCTTTTAGCTCCTGTGCATTTCCAACGCCTGACAGCTGCAGAACCTGGGGAGAGTTGATGGCACCGGAGCAGACAATGACTTCTCCTGCATGGACGGTTTTCGGACTGCCTTTTTTACCTTTGACAAATTCCACACCAATGGCTTTTTTATTATCAAACAAAACCCGGGTGGTAAGCGCCCGGCAGATGACATTCAGATTGGGCCGTTTTTTCAGGACCGGGTGCAGATAAGCCCTTGCAGCACTGATACGGCGGCCTCGGCTGATATTTCGGTCAAAGGCGCCAAATCCTTCCTGCTGATATCCATTGACATCATTGGTCAAAGGATACCCAGCCTGCTCAGTGGAATTGAGGAATGCAGCAAAGAGCGGGTTCTTACAGGGTCCTGTTTCAAGGATTAGGGGACCGTCTGTGCCGTGATAGTCATCCGGCCCTTTTAGACGATTTTCAGCACGTTTAAAATAGGGCAGGTTGTGGGCGTAATCCCAGTTTGCCATGCCTTCGTCTTTGGCCCATTTTTCATAATCCATGGCATTGCCCCGGATGTAGATCATGCCGTTTATACTGGAAGAGCCGCCAAGGACCTTGCCCCGGCCATGGAAAACCTTTCGGCCGTGCATGTGGGGTTCAGGTTCTGACTCATAACACCAATCATAATATTTATTCCCCAGAGGATAGGTGAGGCCTGCGGGCATGTGGATAAAAACATCCCAGATATAATCCGGCCGGCCGGCTTCCAGGACCAATACCCTGTGTTCCGGGTTCTGGCTGAGGCGATTGGCCAGAACACAGCCGGCAGATCCGCCGCCAATAATAATATAATCATATGTTTCTTTCATTCTCTTAACTCCTTTTTTAGATTACCGGTTTAAGGTCATAAGGGTACTAAATCCTGCCACCAGTTCATCAATGTTCATTTCACCTTCCCGGATAAGGGCCTGGAGGGCAACTCCCTGGAGGCCTGAAATAAAACACACGGCTGCAGCACGATTGGTTTTATTCTGGGAAATCCGGTTCAGAGCATTTTCAAATGCATCCACAAATTTGTCATAGGCTGCCTGGATTTTTGCCATGACAGGCCCTTTGATATGGCTGAATTCGGCTGCCAGAGACGCCAGTACAATGATGGTATCCGGATGGTCGCAAAACCGGGCCATAAAAATATTCATCATGCCGTGGATCATTTTTTTATAATCTTCATGGTCAAGGTCAAGGTACTCAATGTATTGGTCAAAACTATGGTCAAGCGCTTCCACCACATCTTCTAAAATTTCCGGTTTTGAATTATAGTGGTGAAACACAGCTCCCGTTGTCATGCCGATATGATTGGCAATATCCTGGATCGTTGTTTTATGGTATCCCAGCCGGGCAAATAAATGGGTGGCCGCTTCAAGAACCCTTCCTTTTGTTGCGATCCGTTTGGTCTCTTTTTTATTTATGGTGTCCGGCATAGGCGATCCTCAATTGATTCAATCTTTTGTCAAGGGGAATCCCTTTTTTGTCCCATCCCCTCAATTGATAGTATTCCTGTCTCATATAATCCATATCTTCTGCTGAAATCCGATGACCCTTTGAAGGTCCGTCAGGAAGCGGTTCGTTTACAAACCTGGGAGCAAGGGTATCCTTTTTCGGATCCAGCCCCTGGGCCAGGTTAAAACACCTGACCAGGTTCCATATCCGTTCACCCGTTTCGACAAGGGTAGCAGGATCTGTTTTCTGTCCTGTTGCTGCGCTGAGAAGTTCTGCATAAGTGTCGTCTGAGATGCCGTAACTGCCAAAATCGCAATTGACAAGGGTGTCTCTGCCGGCGGAATAATTCTGCAGTGCTATCACCATCCGGGCCTTGCCTTTCGGTGAGAGCGGATCAAGCGGTGCTCCTTTCCATTCTCCGGATAATTCATAGGTCACGGTAAATCCACGCTGGTGACAGCCGCCCCGGTCCGTTGTCATATAGGCAAGACCCATGCCGGATACCCCCCTGGGACCCCAGGCAGGTGATTCAAGGCCTTTGGCGTGCACAGCCAGGTCTATTGCCGTTATGCCGATTTCTTCTGAAGCCTGTTTCACGCCTTTGGACAGAAGCATTCCAAGCTCGCCCGTTCGGTTGGCGATGGCATGAACCAGGTATTCGGCAGCATCAATATTGCCAAAGCACAGGCTGATCCCCTGGGGTGATGGGATCACTCCTTTCTCACAGGCTTCCATGGCAAAGCCGATGAGATTACCGCAGGACATGGAATCCATACCATAAAGATCGCATAGCTTTGTCAGGTGTGCCACAGCCCGGATATCTGAAATATCCAGGTTGGAACCCATGAGAGCGGCAGATTCATACTCTATAATATCGGTGATAGTTCCTTTGTATTTTCCGCTCCTGATGGCCCCGATTTTGGAACACCTGATGGGGCACCCCATGCAGGCAGCGCTTCCCAGCCACAGATGCCTGGCCTGTCCTTTGTCAGCAAGTTTTGATGCTTTTGAAAAGGTCCCGTTTTGATAATTTTTATGGGGTAAAAGGCCTGTCTCATTGGCAAAATCAACGGAAGCGGCTGTGCCGGCAACCCGGAAAGCCTCTACATCCGGGCTTGCTTCAAGCTCTTTAAACGCCGTGGCGCAGGCTTTGGTAAATCGTTTCGGATCATGTATTGAAACCAGTTTTGAACCCTTTATGGCAATTGCTTTGAGGTTTTTGGAACCCATGACGGCGCCAGCACCGCCCCGGCCGGCCTGGCGGTTGTATTCACAGCAGACCAGGGCAAAAAGGACCTGGTTTTCACCTGCCTGGCCGATACTGGCAATTTTTATGGTGTCGTCGTTAAGTTCAGTTTTGATTTGCTCATTGGCTTTAAGGGTGTCTGTTCCCCATAAATGCCAGGCATCCCGGATTTCGACTGTGTCGTCGTTAATCCAGATATACACAGGTTTTTTGGCCTGTCCTTTAATGATGAGACCGTCATAACCGGCATATTTGATTTCAGGTGCAAAGCTGCCCCCAAAATAGGAATCCAGAAAAATTCCCGTCAATGGCGATTTTGTCACCACACATCCCCGCATGGCAGGGGCCATGGTGCCTGTTAAAGGGCCTGTCATAAACATGAGCACATTATCTTTTCCCAAGGGATCGGTTTCCGGAAGAACCATGTCATAAAGAAGCTTTGCTCCAAATCCCTTTCCACCGATAAAATCCTTTTTAAGGTCATTGGACACGGGAAGGGTTTCAAAGGATTCACGGGACAAATCAATCATCAGCAGTTTATTTGTGTAGGCGCTACTCATTGATATTTCCTCTATAAACAAGTTCAAGGGCAAAAGTGGGGCAAACTTCAACGCACAAAGGTTCCCCCTGGCACAATTCGCATTTAACGGCTTTTTGGGTGTCAGGATCCAGCGTTACCATTCCTATAGGGCAGAATTGGGCACATAGACCACAGCTGATACATTTGTCAGGGTCTATACAGACAATGCCGTCATCATTGCGCTGGATGGCTTTGGAAGGACAGACATTCATGCAGTAGGCATTTTCACATTGATTGCATACGGCCGGGATATGGTAGAGGTTTTCCGTCTTGAGTTCAATCAACAGGCGGGCGCGTCTCGGATTATACCCCCCGGTCAGGTCCATGCTGCATGCCAGCTGGCAGATACGGCATCCTGTGCATTTGTCAAAGTGTGTTTGGATAAAGGTTTTGATGGCGCTCTCCTCAATAGAATTTCAGTGCTGAAATAAGAAAATATCACATATTACGTACTATGTAAACAGGTTTTTATTATTGCTTTAAGAAAACAGCCATGGTATGCCTTAGATCACATATCATGTATTATGTGATAGAAAACAGCACTCAATTTCAATCGGGGGAAAGGAAGAGGTAAAATGCTCAAGGCGATCAATATTACCAAAAAGTTTGGAGCGTTGGCAGCTGTCGACGACCTGAGCTTTGAGGTGGAAGCAGGCCAGGTATTTGGAATAGCCGGTCCAAACGGTGCGGGTAAATCAACCCTGTATAACCTGATCACGGGATTTTATAAATATGAAGGTAAAATAGAATTTGACGGTAAGGATATAACAGGCCTTCCCACCCATAAAATTGCCCGCCTCGGTATTTCAAGAACCTTTCAGATTCCCCATATTTTTGAAAGTCTTACCGTGGAGGAAAGCGTGAACCTGGGCTGCCGTTTCGGCAACAGCGGCAAATATGATCCGGGGTATTCAGATGAGATGATCTCTTTTGCCAGCCTTACGCAGGAGCGCGGCAATAAAACGGATCTGTTGAACCTGTTGGGCAAAAAAAGATTGATGATCGCCTCTGCCCTGGCCACAAAGCCCAAAATACTCATGGTTGACGAGCCCATGGCAGGGCTTAACGCCATAGAGATTCAGCAAATGACACAGCTCATCAAAAAAATCAATCAAGACCTTAACATCACCGTTGTCATCATCGAGCACTTTATGAAGGTTTTAACAGAGCTTGCCAATCCTATCCTGGTTATACAGAACGGAAGCGAGATCTGTACGGGGACTCCTGAACAAATAACCTGCAATAGCGAAGTGATTGAATGCTACCTGGGAGATTCACATGATGCTTAGTATTGAAAACCTGAACGCATATTATGGACAGGCACACGTGCTCAAAGATGTGTCTATTAAGGTTAACAAAGGTCAAGTGGTGGTGATGCTCGGACCCAATGGTCACGGCAAGAGCACGTTGTTAAAAAGCCTTTGCGGTATGGTGGATTCCAAGAAGGGCAGGATATCCTACAAAGATCAGGATATTATTCGATTGCCTTCTGAAAAGATTGTCAACCTGGGAATTACCTATATTGCTGAAAACAGGGAATTGTTTCCCTATATGTCCGTCATGGAAAACCTTAAACTTGGGGCGTATTCCAAAAACGCACGAAAACATGAAAAGGAAAACCTGGAAAGGGTGTTTACACTATTTCCTCGATTGGCCCAACGCAAGAAACAATATGCATCCACCATGAGCGGCGGTGAAGCCAAAATGCTTGCCATTGCCAGAGGATTGATGTCAAATGCGGATTTTCTGGCCATTGACGAACCGTCCCTTGGGTTACAACCCAATCTAAGGACGGAGGTGGCCAGGATTATACGGGAGATTAATAATCAGGGTAAAACAATTCTGGTGGTGGAGCAGAATATTCCCCAGATAACGGATCTGGCGGACAAGCTCTATGTGCTGGAGGAGGGCCGCATAACATTTGAGGGTAGTAAAGATGATGCCTTAAGCAATGATCGTCTAAAGGAAATTTTTCTGGGAATGTGCTAAAGTGCAGGAATAGGGAGTTGGGGTGAACATATGGTGGACTGAACCTGCTTATGGGGGAGAAAACGATAGATGTTTGTAGAGATTATTGATGTTATTATCAGCGGTTTATTAAATGGTTCGGTTTATGCCCTTATGGCCATTGGTCTCGCACTTGTATACGGGGTAACAAAGGCCTTTAATTTTGCCTATGGGTCTTTCTACACCATGGGCGGCTATTTTGCCTGGGTATTTCTGGTTCCCTTAAATTTACCAGGGGGATATTATACGGTTTTTCTGACGGCAATTCCCTTTTTGTTTGTTGTGGGCTTCTTTTTGGAAAAATTCCTGGTAGCCCCCCTGCGAAAGAGATCCGACTGGCAGATGAAAGCCATGATGTTAACCCTGGGGCTGGCTTTGTTTCTGGATATCGGATATATGGCAATTTTTGGCCCGCGGCTTAAATCATTACCCGATATTGTGGAAGGGACGCTTGATCTTGGTCAATTGGTCTTTATGAAACAGGATGTGGTTATCTTTATATTATCGATTACAGGCTTATTGTGTTTTGCCTGGTTGTTAAACAATACCCGTGTCGGCATGGCAGTAAAGGCGGTTGCCCAGAATCCGGTCGGCGCACAGATCGTCGGTATTCCCAAGGACCGGGTGTTTGCAGCCACCTTTGCGATCTCAACCATCATGGTGGGTATTGGCGGAATTTTACTTTCCCAGAAAAATTTTGTTAATCCCCAGGCCAGCACAGGCATCATGATCAAAGCCTGGGTCATCACCGCCTTTGGCGGCATGGGATCTATCCGGGGCAGTCTTTATGCAGCGCTTATTATCGGAATGCTGGAGGCTTTTGTCGGATATTATCTGGGAATGATACACATCGATATCGCAGTTTTAACAGTACTTTTAATAACCTTGGCATTTCGTCCCCAGGGTCTGATGGGAAGGGAATA
Source organism: Candidatus Desulfobacula maris (assembly GCA_014383445.1). Lineage (GTDB taxonomy): Bacteria > Desulfobacterota > Desulfobacteria > Desulfobacterales > Desulfobacteraceae > Desulfobacula > Desulfobacula maris. The sequence goes on from JACNHV010000259.1 coordinate 32,652, forward strand.
AATCATGAAAGCGAAAAGCATGATCAAGATTCTTGCGCTTACATATGGGTTGATTGGAATTCTGCCGATATTTGTCAGTGACAGCTCTATCATGATGCGAATTTTAACCATGATTTTGATATGGTCTGTGGTTGCCTCCTGCTGGGATCTCATCATGGGGTATGCAGGCATATTTTCTTTTGGCCAGGTGGCATTCTATGTCATCGGCGCCTATTCATCGGCCATACTGTCCGTATCATGGAACGTGCCGCCCATAATTGCCGTATTCATGGCCGGTATTATCACAGCCATTATCGGTGTGCTGGTGGGCCTGCCCTGTCTTAAACTTGCCGGACCATATATTGCTTTGGTGACATTTGCATTTCAACTGGCTTTGGAACCTTTTTTGAAGGGTCCCCTTGGCAAAGCCATTGGTTCAGGCGGATCACGGGGCATTATCAGTGTTCCCCCGATTGAGATTTTCGGTTATTCCTTCAGTTCCTCGGAACTGGTACCGTTCTTTTATCTTGCTTTTATTATGACCCTTATCTGCAGTGCTATCATTGTGGTGATCTTAAAATCCCACTGGGGTACGGCCTTTCTGGCGTTAAAAGATTCCGAGGATTTTGCCGCAAGTCTGGGTGTCAGCGCATTTAAATATAAGCTTCTGGTGTTTGGGATTACCTCTTTTATCACGGGTCTGTTTGGCGCTCTTTATGTGCACTATGTCGGCATATTGTCAACTCGAATGCTGAGTATGGAAGTATTTACGGTTCTTTTGATCATGATTGTAGTGGGCGGAATCGGCCAATATCCCGGTGTTGTACTTGGCGCCATGGTTACGGTCACCATGAATGAACTTTTAAGACCCATGGGTATTTATCGCCTCCTGATCATGGGCGGGATGGTGGTTGTGGTTGTATTACTGCTTCCAGATGGGGTTACAGGTTTGATTCGAAAATTCACGGCTCCTAAGTTTAGACGGAAAACGGGAGCCGGTTCATTGAGATAGTTGAGTGAATGAATGATTTATCATAGTCGGAAAAGGGATTTTTAGTATAACATCTCTAACTTATAAAATGGAGGAAATTAAGAAATGAAAAAATTTGGTTTGATGTCGTTGGTTGTTGCAGTCTTTATGGTATTGGGATCATGGGCAATTGCCGCTGATACCATTAAGGTGGGTTGCGCGTTCTCTTTGACCGGAGATTATGCAGGTTCCGGAGATAATTACTTTAAAGGCGTTGAGATGGCTGTAGAAGAGGTCAATGCAGCCGGTGGTCTTTTAGGCAAACAGCTTGAGGTTGTTATGTTTGATAATCAGGATTTTGCACCGGAAGTGGTTATGCAGGGTGCTGATTTTCTGATGGATCAAAAGAAGGTCGCGGTTGTGGTTGCGGGCTGGGCCGGCGCTGGAGCGGATGTAAGGGCATATGGAAAATACGATGCCCCATTTTTTCTGGATGATGGTTCCCAGGCATCCGTTGACGTGTACAAGGAAGATCCGGAAAAATATTATAATGCTTACTTTATGACCCCTGTTGCAGCAGATCAAGGCAGCAGTGTGTTTAACGTATTGCAAAAATTACCCTATGATTATCCCAATAAAAAGGTTGTGCTCATCAATACGGATGATGCCTGGGGTGGTGAAATAGGAGCAGTTATGGCCAAACGGTTTGAAGAGATCGGATGGGAAGTGGCGCTTCATGAAGTTGTACCTTACGGCACCAATGAGTGGGGCCCTATTTTAACCAAAATAAGACGGATCAAACCTGCCGTTATCCATTTTGAAATAGCCGCTTCTCAGGAACCGATCACTTTTGTTCGTCAATTCCTTAAAAAACCGACCAATACCATTATCAGTCTGGGATGGAGTATTACCCCGCTTGAGGTTGTAGCAACTCTGGGCAAGAAAGCCGATGGTGTTATGGGTGATATGCCTGCAGGCGTGCCTGTACCAAAAGCACCCAATGCTGAAGCACAGGCATGGCTGGACAAATACAAAAAACGGTACAACCATGATCTGGGTGTGGGTTCTTTTGTCACCTATACCAGTTTTATGGCCTGGGCAGAAGCTGCAAAAGCTGCAGGCGATGCGTATGATTTTAAAGCCGTTAACAAACATCTTAAGAGCGTCCCTTATAAGGGATTAATGGGGGATATCACCTGGGGTGAAAATAATACCCTGCATCCACAACCAGGAGCACCCATGGTTCACTACCAGGTTCAGAACGGTGAGCTTGTAACGCTTTTTACAGCCCCCCCTGTAACACCTTACAAGGATAATAAGTTCATTAAACCGCAGTGGATTAAGTAAACAAGACAATTTTATAGCAAAATTTCACCCCAGACCAGTGGCCTGGGGTGAAATTTTTTTGGAAATATATAAATACATAAGGATGCAAAATGCCTGTCAAACACATTTTTTTATCGCCTGAACAGGTTTTATTTGGAATAGGAGCTGTCGAACAACTTGGGGATTGTGTTACTTCTCTAAAAGGGAAAAAGGTTTTTATCGTAACAGACAAAGTTGTTGTCGGCCTGGATTCGTTTAAAGCCGTGGAAAAATCCCTTAGGCTAAAAAATATTGAATACCATCTTTATACGGATGTTGAAGCCAATCCAACAGATGTGCAGATCGACAACGGTGCAAAATTATACAAACAAACGAATTCGGATAGTATTCTGGCCGTTGGCGGTGGAAGTTCCATTGACAGCGCAAAAGCCATTGGAATCGTCGTCAGTAATGGCGGATCTATACGAGATTACGAGGCATATGATTCCGTTGTCAATACCATTCCTCCCTTGATAGCGATTCCAACAACCGCTGGTACGGGATGTGAGGTTTCTGCCTGGGCCGTAATCACCAATACCCAGAAAAATTACAAATTTTGTCCGGGTGGAGCGCGTATCATACCCAAGATTGCCCTGGTGGATCCTGAGTTGACGGTCAGCATGCCTCCTGGTATAACTGCTGCCACGGGCATGGATGCTCTCAGCCATGCGATTGAGGCGATCTGCAGTCCTTATGCCATGCCCCAGACAGATGCATATGCGTTTTCAGCGATACGACTGGTTGTAAAACACCTGGGTTCTGCCGTGGCTGACGGCAGCAACATGGCGGCCAGAGAGGGAATGGCAATGGCTGCTTTAGAAGCAGGCCTTGCCATGAATGCCAATACGGGCGGGGTTCACGCCCTGGGTCACCAGCTCAGCACACAATATGGTATCCCCCATGGTGTTGCCATGGGATTGATGATGCCGATAATAATGGATTTTAATATGATCGCCTGCCTGGATCGAATGGCTGATATTGCCGTGGCCATGGGAGAGGATATAACGGGTTTGAGTAAACAAGAGGCTGCAGGCAAGGCTCCGGCTGCAGTACTTGAATTGCAGAAATCGCTCGGGCTTCCGACATCATTATCAGAGTGCAATGCTGATCCAACGTTGATAAAGGTTTGCGCAAAATGGGCAATGACCGATACGAGTATACCCGGAAACCCGCGGGAAATGACGCAGGAACAAATAGAAGCGCTTTTCAAAAAAGCCTTTGAAGAATAGGGAAAACCATGCCCGGCCTAAAACTTTTTTCTGAGAAAAAATGCCAGATATGGGGCTGGTTACTTTTTATTGTATCTGCTCTTTTTTATGGCGCAGCAGCCATCCGGGTCGGTGATCTGCTCGCCATTCTGGGCAGCCTGGCTTTTCTGGTTGCCTGTTTTGTTTTTCTTATTCCCTTTGTTTTTCCGGGTCGATTCCGTTAAAGATGGTAATTTCAAAAACATGAATCAAACCATAAAAACCGGTCGTATCGCTATTATCGGCGCTTCCCTTCTGGCACTTTTTTTAGGGGCCATGGATGCCCTTGTCATTTCTGCGGCCATGCCCACTATAATTACGGAACTGGGTGGTCTTCATCTTTATGCATGGGTTTATTCGGCGTATTTTCTGGCAAGGGCCGTTGCGTTGCCCGTATTTGGAAAGTTGAGTGACCTGTTAGATACCAAACGTCTGTTTTTATTTTCCATAGGACTTTTTATTTTGAGCTCTGTGGCAGCAGGCGCATCTCCATCCATGGCATTTCTTATTGCTGCCAGGGTATTCCAGGGAATCGGGGCAGGAGGTATTTTTGCACTGGTCTATATTGTACTGTCTGATATTTCCTTGCCGGGTCAGCGGGCAAAAACCCTTTCCTTTGCAAGTTCGATCTGGGGAATTTCAAGCATTATCGGGCCAACTCTGGGAGGCTTTATTGTTACCTATTTCTCATGGAGATGGATTTTTTATATCAATATGCCCCTGGGGGTTATCTCCTTTGTCGGGATCAGTATTTTCCTGAAGGAATTCAGGGAAAAAAAGAAAACGGTCTTTCTGGATATTGCAGGGGTAATCTTTTTGTCAGGATTTATCCTTGCTTTGTTAACCATATTTATTACGGGCGGCAGGGAATTTGAATGGAACTCCTGGCAGATTATGAGTTTATCTTTTACAACCCTTATTTTTGGAGCAGGGTTTTACCTGGCTGAAAAGCGGGCAAAAGATCCCATCCTTGATCTTCGCTTTTTCAGGCATAAACGGTTTGCTTATGGCAACCTTGCCAGCTTTTTCAGCAGTTTTTCCATTTTTGCGTTGTTTGCCTATGCACCCTTGTTCCTTCAGGGGGCTCTGGAACAGACTCCTATGCAGGTGGGTTGGGCCATGCTTTCATTGAGCCTTGGCTGGTCTATGGGGTCTTTGGTGCTTGGCAGGATCATGAGCAGGGGTGGTGCAAAAACAGCAGCCCTGGCCGGAGGGTTGCTGATGGTGACTGGCAGTGCCCTGACCTTTGGATTTACCCTTACAACCACAATGGTTAACAGCTTTATCGTATTCCTGGTGATGGGACTGGGCATGGGATTTATTACCCTTTCAACGCTGATTATGGTCCAGGAAAGCCTTCCTAAAAAAGACCTTGGTGTGGCAACCTCATTTCATCAATTTTCCCGGACATTTGGTGGAACCATTGGTGTTGGGATTTGTGGAGGGCTTGCCACTTCAGGACTCTTAAACCGTATGGAAGAGGCCTCCCATGTGTTGAACCCGCAGCTTTTGGCCCAGCTTCGGGAGAGCATGGAGAATCTGTTTAAACCTGAATTTACAGCCATGATGACCCAGAGTGCAAGGCAAATTCTTCAGGAAGCTGTCTTAAAAGGGGTTTCATCCATTTTCCTGATCGTTTTTATATCTTCCATACTGTGTTTGGTCTGTTGCCTTCTGCTTCCGGGAGATGTTGAACAGGAGAAAAAAGAAAGGGTCAAAACCTGACCTGCTTAATATCTATCCGGCCGCATGATTCTTCCTATATCCTTTGTCCCCTATCCATTAATTTTCAAATCTGATTTAATTGCATCAAGCCCTATTCTTTCAACCATGCGTCCCATACGTTCGCGTTTTGAATATTTTGTGTAGTAATCTATCACCCGGGCTACCATGGCCTGAGCCGTTTCAAAAGAAAGGTCTTCCAACAGGATATCAGCCAGCCTTGGCCTTGCTGAACCATTGCCGCCAATCATTAGTGTCCAGCCATCCTGGGTCCCATAAAGGGAAATATCCTTAATACAGTTTTCAGCACATTGAATTTTATAGCCACTGACACCCATTTTCATTTTCCCCGCTCCTTTGACGAATTACCCCTTTTTCACCATCTTTAAGCATAACCTGACTCCTGTAATATCCTTTTTTCCTGAAACGGTTAAAAATTACACCCGGGGGACGGCTGGATCGGTTCACCGGGAATATATACAGCTTTCCTGATTATTTTAAATTTTCAGGAATGCGGCAAACGGGTATGGGATCCATTTTATGTTTATTGGCCGTATGAAATTTTTTATAAATGGAAATAATATTTTTTTGTCTTTCATTCAAAGGGCCTTTTTGGGAAGAATCCAGATACTGCATGGCCCATTCCAATTCTGAATAAGAGGCACCAATCTGGCTTTCATCCGTCCTATTGTCTTCCCACAGGCCATCTGTCGGCTCTGCAGTCAGGATTTTTTCCATAATGCCCAGATATTTTCCCAGGGCATACACCTGTGTTTTAGTGAGATCAGCAATGGGGGAAATATCCACACCTCCATCCCCATACTTGGTATAAAAACCAACCCCGAAATCTTCAACTTTATTCCCGGTTCCTGCCACCAGCATCTTATGGCTGGAAGCAAAGGCATACAAGGTCAGCATGCGAAGCCTGGAACGCGTGTTAGCCATGGTCATGCCGTCTTGAATAGAGTCTGGAAAGCTGTCTTTAATTTGATCAAAAACAGGAGAAAGATCAACATCATAGCCTTTTACATTATCAAATTTTTTTTTAAGCCATTCAATATGTGCAAGAGATCTGGATACCTGGTCTTTTGCCTGGTAAATTGGCATATTAAGCGCAAGGACAGGCTTACCCGTTTTGGCACAAATGCATGATGTAACTGCAGAATCTATGCCCCCTGAAACACCAATGACAAAGCCTGATAAACCGGATTTGCCAAGATATGCATCCAGCCATTGGACAATATGATCAATTACTTTATTTGTTTTCATGGATATCATTCCTGGCCTTTTGTTATTGTCTGGGACAGCCTTTTATGTTTAATGATGATATTAAGAACTCAGACTTTTTTTGTCAATCCTTCCATATCAGTCTGACTTTGTGGGGTCCTATACACTTTCCCTATTGTCTGGTATTTACTTAGCCAATTGTTTTTTGGCGGTTTTTAATATTCTGTCCAGTTCCTGTGTCAGTTTTTCTTCCAGCGGGGGCACACTATGATCCTTCATTATGGCAGCCATTTTTTCTACAGCCCGGTCAATGATTGTCCTGGGATTTTTTTGCCACTCCAGCAGGGGACGTCCGTCAAAAAGATAAGGCTTGAAACGGGTCTCTTTGCGCAGGTGGTTGAAGGTGTGCGGGTCTTCAAGGTATTTGCCTTTATGGTCGTCTCGAATAATTACCTCGACCGCCATTGTCTCCTGGTTTATATCGACTCCCCCCAGCAATCTTTTAACATAGGCAATGATCTCATTTTCGATCACGACTAACTCGGGGCTTGTGGTCAGGCCGTTTTCTATGCCTCCCACGCCTCCTACTTCATTGATGCCGGCAAGAGCAGTCATTGTCAGGCTTGTACCCCTTTCAAACATAATCTGGTGGGCCTGGCAACTATTACCCATAACGGGGGAGGTTGCTGCTGGCAGGTCATAGTGTCGGGCCAGCTGCATAAGAGCAGTTTCAACAAGCATTATTTCAGGGTTTACAAACTGGGTATAGCCTTTACCCATATCCATGGACTGAACAAGCGCATAGTACCAGGTGGGAATTTTGGGGCAGAGGGTTTGCAGCACAACCAGACTGCCAAGGGCTTCGGCATTGGTCTGGGTGATGGTGCCTGCCAGGGTATAAGGTGCATTGGCACCGATGATGGGTGCCAATGGAACCCGGACGGGAAGGTTGTATTCCCCATACAACAGCAGTCTTTCGATTTCATCAAAAGGAAAATAAAGCGGCGCAATCAGGCATACAATTCCACTGCAGATAGGCCTTTTGCTCAAAGCCTGCCTGTTGCCGGCAACAGCCTCCATCATTTCAAGCTGGTATTTGAGGTTTTTTGAATCTGTGGTAAGTGCCCATATATGTTTGCGGCCTTTTTCCAACATTATTTTCAGGGTTTCGATGTCATAGGTCTCAAGTTGAATGTCCTGGGGTGTCAAAGCCCCAAGGATATTTAAGTTCGAAAGTCCGTCCACCAGATGGGTCATGTCACCGCAGTCCTTTATGCCGATGGGCCGGGACTCGTTGGTGCTCAGATTATAGATATTGATGGCTCCACCCACCGTGCGGAATGAAGGCATTTGATCCTGACCGGTTTTCCTGACCAGAAAATCGAATTCTGGTGTTCGCCCGGCACAGGTAAAGCTTTTGGGAGCTGTTTTTAATGCCTGTTCAACCATGTCGCTGGAGAGATAGACCCGTTGGTTTCCTTTTTCCACCCGTGCGCCGGCAGCGGCCAGTTTTTCCAGGGCTACGGGATGGTCCACGCGCAGTCCTGTTTTTTCAAGAACCTCGATAGATGCCTCATGGATTTGACTAAGCTTTTCATCGGTAAGCATGTTGTAGAAATTATCTATCATAGTCCATCCTTTGCAAGTCGTAAACGGTTTGTTTGATTTTGAGTTTTTATATTTCTTTATGGGCTTTGGCAAGAAATAAGTACAGTTTAAATCTCTTTTTTATTTTGAAACAAGATTTTAAGGATTTGCTTAATGTCATTATCTGCTATTGACGCTTGCAGGGTGCAGCCCCCGGCACCGGCATGGCCGCCTCCGCCAAATCTTGCCAGAAGATTTCCAATGTTTACATGACAATTCTGGTTAAAAATATTGCGGCTTATACTGATCAGTACATAATTTTGTTCAGGCCCATCAAATCTGATTTTGACACTGGCATGGCATTCCGGGAAAAGTGAATAAATTAAAAACCTGTTGCCTTCGGGTACAATGTCAAGACCCCTGAAATCGGCAATTGATATGTTATGACGTATTTTTGTGTGGTCAATTAAATATTTTTCATAGGCAATATTTTCGTCAATAACCCTTTCACAGCGGCTTTTTATTTCCGGATCCTCAAGAATATGGTCAATGCCTGTCTCCATCAAGAGATCAACTATCTTATTCCAATAGGCAAGATCTGTATAGTCCTGGTTTTTTATGGTCATGGATAAAATAATATAAGGGTAGTTTTCAGGGTGTTGTACCTGATCCCGGGTTAAATCGGCAGCGTCTATGATATCTGTATTAAAGACCAGTTCATCATATCGGTTGTCAAGCGTCCCTTTTGCTTTATAATACTCATAAATAACCCGGGCAGCTGACGGGGCGATGTCAAATGCGCCTTGAAAATTATCCTTGGGCTTATTGGAGATGTGGTGATCAAACCATAGGGAGCAATTTGGTGAATAGGGGAGATTTGCCATGATATCACCCTTTAAAATATGAGCTTTTCCCGTTTGAATTTCATTGGGCTCAACCCATTTAATATCTGCATCAATTTTTTCAGCCTGATAAAGCAGAACTGCGCATACAATTCCGTCAAAATCGGGCCGGGTTACAATTCTCATATATCTGAACCTTTCCTAATAAATAAAGTTGCCATTCCCTTGTTTTCTTGATAGCCGTTATGTGTTATTTGATTGGTTATTTTTACATGATAAACAGAAAAAAAACTATAAAATTATCGTTAAGGAACAAATAGTCAGAGTAATCACTTGGCGCTAAGAAAATAGTTAAACAGGCTTTTAAAGTACTTAAGGAATTTTATGATAGGCGACTTGTTCATTTTTGGGGAATAATGAAAATATGATGGATGAACATTATTTTTATTCAATTGAACATCAACGGACAACAACCATAAAAATCAAACGATCTGTTTTTATCTGCACCCTGGAATATGTGGACTCCATTGGAAAAGCAAAAAACTTTATTTCCCGGATTTCAAAGGAGAATAAAACGGCCACCCATAATTGCTGGGCATATATTTTAGGAGAAAAAGGGGATGTTTTTCATTGTTCTGATGCAGGAGAGCCCTCGGGGACTGCCGGAAAACCCATGCTGAATACAATGCAAAACCATGACATGACCAATATTGCAGCCGTTGTGACCCGGCATTTCGGTGGTGTTAAACTGGGTGTCAGAGGGTTGATTGATGCCTATTGTGCATCTGTGGAAAATACCATAGAGCTGAAAAAACTTAAAAAACTGATTCAGGCGGTGAGTATTCTAATTGAGGTCACTTATGAATTTAATGATTTCCTGCTTATTCAGATAAAAAATTATTTGACCAGGATTATGGATACAACCTATACAGATAAAATTGTTCATACAATTGAGATTGAGCAAAAAGATTATGCCAAAGTGGACAGACTACTCTCTGAATACCAATCCCGGGGAAAATTGAAATTCACCATGATACGGCAAAGGTGAGCTTAAAAATTTGTTAAAATTATTTGCCCGTCTTTTCTTGAACAGTTCTCGCTTTTTTTGATTATTACGATTTTTCCGGGCAAGGTCAAAGCCTGGCTTAAAATTATATTGACAATATAATTTTTTTAAGTATGATTAAATTTTAATTAATTATACTTAAAAATGGTGAGTCCATGAAAACAAAACTTGGTGCACTTCTCAGACCTATTCGAAATTCAAGACATTTTACAATTAAAGAAGTTGCAGCAAAGGCAGGTATCAGTTCCAGTTTATTGTCCCAGATAGAAAGGAATCGGATATCGCCTTCCCTGGACACTTTGTTACATATTTTAGAAGTATATGGGGTGCCGCCAAGTAAATTTTTTAAAGATTTTGAAACCAACTCCAAAGTTGAGATTGTCAGGAAAGATGAACGAAAGATTTATCATAGAAAAGGCTTTAAATATGAAACTCTTTGCGGCGACAGCCAGGCCAAAGGCAATCATTCTTTTAATGCTTTTTTCCTGGAGCTGGCACCTGGCCAGAAGAGAGGGGATACAAAAGAAGGGCATCTTGGCCGCGAGCTGGGAATCGTTGTTAAAGGGTCTGCACAATTACTTTATGGTCAGGAGACATATGAACTTCACAAAGGCGATTCCGTGTCATTTTTTTCACAAATCCCCCATGTGATTCAAAATTTGTCTGACCAGATATTTTCAGCATACTGGGTGGTTACACCTGCAGAAGGAGAAGATTATTTTGGAGATAAAACTATATAGGATCTGGAGAGAATAATGGGAAAAACCATTGCAGAAAAAATTTTTAAGGCCCATTTAGTAGATGAACCCTTTGGAGATGTCAGTGTGTTAAAACTGGACAGGGTTTTTTGTCATGAAATAACAACACCCATGGCTATCCAGGATCTAATGGCAAGGGGAAAGGACCGGGTCTTTGATCCGGATAAGATCAAAGCAGTTATTGATCATGTAAGTCCTGCCAAAGACTCTAAAACGGCCATGCAGGGAAAAATTCTGCGTGAGTGGGCCAAACGGCACAAGATTAAAGACTTTTTTGATATCGGGTATAACGGGGTGTGCCATGCCCTTTTTCCGGAAAAAGGTTTTGTACAACCCGGGTTTGTCATTATTATGGGAGACTCACATACCTGTACCCACGGTGCTTTTGGAGCTTTTGCAGCTGGTGTGGGAACAACAGATCTTGAAGTGGGTATCTTAAAAGGGGTCTGCACCTTTAAAACTCCTCAAACCTATAAGATTGAGATCGTTGGAAAACTTGCCGACGGTGTATATGCCAAAGATATTATCCTTAAGGTTATCAAAGACATAAGTGTAAGCGGGGCCACCAATATGGTTATTGAATTCACAGGGAATATTGTGGATGAAATGAGCATGGATCAGCGGATGACCTTGTCCAATATGGCTGTTGAAGCAGGTGCCACAAGCGGCATATGCCTTCCGGATATGACAACTGTTGATTACCTTTGGGAGTTTATAAAAAATCAATATAAAACCAGGCAGGATGCATTGGAAGCATTTTCAAAGTTTAGATCAGATGATGATGCAGTATATGCAAAATTAAAAACAATAGATGTCAGTGATCTTGAGCCCTTAACCACATTTGGATATAAGCCGGACAATGTAATACCCGTATCGCAGATGTTGGGGACAAAGATCAATCAGGTATATATTGGTTCGTGTACCAATGGGCGGCTTGAAGATTTGAGAATTGCGGCAAAGGTTCTTGCCGGCCACACCATAAGCCCAAATGTCCGGGGAATTGTATCTCCTGCCACACCAAAAATATTTTCCCAGGCCCTGGAACAAGGGATAATCAAAACCTTTATGGATTCAGGCTTTTGCGTGACAAATCCCACCTGTGGTGCCTGTCTTGGCATGAGCAACGGTGTATTGGCTCAAGGTGAGGTGGCAGCTTCCACAACCAATCGAAATTTTATCGGCCGCATGGGCAAGGGCGGTATGGTTCACCTGATGAGCCCGGCAACAGCAGCTGCCAGTGCCATTAAAGGTGAAATTTCAAATTCCAGTCTTTTTTGTGAACAAGGAAAATAATCATGAAAGAATTTAAAGGAAATGTTTTGTTTCTTGACCGCTCAGATATCAATACAGATGAAGTCATTCCAGCCAAATACCTTACGGAAATTGAGAAAACAGCTTTGAAAACGCATTTATTTGAAGATATAAAATTAGATGGCTTTAATCCTGAAATGGATATTAAAGAAAAAGCCGTCATTGTCACCCGGGAGAATTTCGGCTGCGGATCTTCAAGAGAGCATGCTCCCTGGGCCCTTGAAGTAAACGGTATCCATGTTGTGATTGCACCAAGTTTTGCAAGAATCTTCAGGCAGAATATGTTCAACGGCGGTATGCTTGCCATTGAACTTTCTGAAGATAGGATCAATACCATTTTTAAGGAGTTTAAAAACAGCGATACCCAAATTTCAGTGGATATGGAAGCTCTTGAGATCATGATTCAATCAAAAGATCAAACAAAAACAATAGACTTTCAAATTTCAGAATTTGACAAAGCCCTTATTCAGACGGGTGGATGGGTAGAGTATGCAGACACGCATTATTAGATCAAACTAACTTCTACCCCCGCTCCATTTAAGACGGGTTTTTAAAATTTTAAAATAGGACTGGTTTTCAAAGGATATCATTTTTATATCGTTCCGGCTTTTTTTGATAAAGATTTTATCCCCGGGATCCATTTCAAATCCTTCCTGGCCATCAAGGGTGAGAACCATGTCTTCAGGGCTGCCTTCCAGCCGGATTTCAATTTTTATTAAATCTGGAATGATCAAAGGCCTGTTTGTCAGTGTAAAGGGACAGATTGGGGTCAGGATAATGGAAGGAACCTCCGGACTCACAACTGGTCCACCCGCGGCCAGAGAATAGGCAGTTGAACCCGTCGGGGTTCCGATAATCAGGCCGTCTGCCCGATAGGTTGTCAGATAGATTGAATCAAGATAGACCTCACACGAAGCCAGCCTTGACAGGGCTGATTTGTTAATCACAGCATCATTGAGGACATCCACATCAATAATCTGCTCATTGCCCCGCATAACTTTGATATCAAGGCGGGT
>JACNHV010000252.1 GCA_014383445.1 Candidatus Desulfobacula maris
TTAAATGATTTGAAACTGTGATGTCACCATATCTTTTTACGAGATTTTCTACTTTTATCATATCTTTTGTTTGTCACCTGTCTATCAATGTCATTCACTTAAGAAACACTATTAGTAATAACCATGAAGGACATGAAGCTAATGAAATTTTTCTTCGTGTCCTTCATGATCTTCATGGTAAAAAATCCTGTGAGTCTCGCTATATTCTGTTAAGTCAATGACGTTGATCTGTCTGTTTTTGTATATTCATAAATAACTTACCGGTTTTGGAGTGTCAACGATAATTACAAAGATTGACAAAACCTGAAAGGCTTTATATAAAAATTGAACTATGACAATGGATAAAAATATACCTCGGTTTACCATAACTGATCATTCATCAGATCTTAAGGCCTGCTTAAATAAAGTCGAACAGCTGTCCAACTGCATTGAAATCGCAAATTTGATCAATTCCGAGCTTTCCATAGGAAAACTTCTTTCCAATGTCATGAAGACGACTAAAAAAACCTTTTTGGCAGATGCAGTGAGCCTGCTTTTAATTGATGAAAAAACAGGAGACCTGACCTTCCAGATTGCCCTTGGTGATGTTGGAGATGAAATCAAGGAAATTTATCGATTGAAAAAAGGGCAGGGAATTGCCGGAACAGTTGCTCTAAAAGGGACACCCCTCAATCTTGAAGATGTTTACCTGCACCCTGAATTTTCTCCGGAATATGATAACAAGACAAAATACAGAACCCGCGCCATGCTCTGTGTCCCTCTTAAGGTTCATGGTAAAATCATCGGTGTCATACAGGTGATTAACAAATTGACAAAACCCTTTGTTTTTTCCCCTGAAGAACTTGAAATGCTGGTTACCATAAGCTCCAGTGTCGCAGTTGCCATTGATACAGCTAAAATGCATAAAATCATTCTGCAAAGAGAAACCCTTGAAAGGGATTTAAAACTTGCCAGGGAGGTCCAGGAAAGTTTTCTACCTAAAGAACTTCCCCTGGTTGCGACATACAGATTTGCCGCATTAAATCAGCCTGCCCTGGAAATCGGCGGTGATTTTTACAATTTTTTTCGATTGCCTGGAAATAAACTGGGAATTGTTCTGGGAGACGTTTCCGGCAAAGGAATCTCTGCTTCTCTTTTTATGGCCCGACTGACAAGCGATTTGCAATATTATACCCTTTTATATCCCGAACCCGGTGAGCTTTTAACCCAGATAAACAAAATTTTATGTGAGCGTGCAAAAAGAGGCATGTTCGTAACCCTGGTATACATGCTTTTAGATACTGTTGAAAACTGCATACGAATTGCCAATGCAGGTCATGTAACCCCCATTTATTCAGAAGATGGAGACACGCAGCTTTTGGGCCATGATAATAAAAAAGGCCCGCCCCTTGGCATTATGCAGGATACTGAATATGAACAGGAAACATTTGAACTTCAAAATAATTCAAGTGTTACCATCTTTACAGATGGTGTTATTGAGGCAAAGAACACTAGTGGAAAATTGTTTGGTATTAAAAGGCTTCTAAAGGTAATTGAAATGCAGCCCAATGATCCTGATTTGATTGTCAAAGGGATTATAAATTCTGTGGACCAATTTACCTTAACGGAAGGCAGAAGTGATGATTTGACCCTGCTGGCATTTAGTATAAATTAATATTTTCCCAATTTATACTAAGCATGAATGCAATTATGGAATACACAGTGAAATTAAAACCCATCCATTTAAGTATCACATCACACCCGGAAAACCTGAAAAGTATCAGGAAGGTCATGAAAAATATTATGTCAAAGACCAGCCTTTCAAAAGAGGATTCGGGTTGTATTATTCTTGCGGTCGATGAAGCCTGTTCCAATATTATCAGGCACGGCTATAAAAATGATTATAACCGGAAAATTGACCTGACTATTAAGCTCGAAACAAATCTTCTAACCATCTCAATTACTGACAATGGTATCATATTTGACAAGAATTCCATCGAAACACGGGACATTGATGAAATCAAACCAGGAGGACTTGGCATTTATATCATAAACCAGGTGATGGACAGGATTGAATACACCCGCACTTCGGAAGGATTTAATAAAATAAAAATGGTAAAGGAAGTTAATAGTTAAAAGGCAATCCCCGATTCCTTCCAATATCACTTTGGTGTTATCACTCTTCTCATATTTATTTCAATTCAGCTGTTAATCTATGACAATACCAACATTTCAGAACAGAACAGCTTTCAAACAAGGGGTCGCTATTTTGCAATATTTTATAAACAAATATCAATTTTCAGTCTCCTCATTCTTTCATAACCCGTTAATGAATCTTCCCGCCGCAAGCGGACGGGTATCAACAAATGATGCAACCAATCTTATCGCAGCAAGCGACGGGGCATTAGACCCAACGCTTTGCAATAAAAGAATTCAAACCATGGTCACATTTAATATTGCTTAGGTAAAATGATTTTTTGTTATCTTGACAAAAATTGTTATATAAAAGTGACAATTTATGGTATTTTTTTATCCTTTTTACCAGTCAGTATTCTAATACCCTTTAATGATGACGAAGTATGTCTATAATTTTTGTGGCACACCTCTTGCTATACAGTATCGTTAAGTCCGGAAATAATTTTTTCCGAATCACCTATTAAAAAGGAGGACGTCATGAAAAAAAACACATTAACAATCTTGACAATAATACTCATTGTGTCAATTATTCCAAGGATAGGCCAGGCTCAAACCATTAGTGACATGGTCGTAGACCCTGTGCCATCAATGCTTTGTGTCGTCTCTTCCATGTACGATGAGCAGTCTAACTACATTCTAGTTAACTGGAAAATTGCCAATGTCGATCCAGGTACCGATCCTGTTGACATCTATATGTATTTAAAATCTACTGATAATTTCGATAACTATTTTGTTAAGATTGATTTTCTTTCCCTTATGATGGGCAAAAATATAATGGATACGATTACTGCCGTTGATTATAAATCCAAATTTCTTGATTCGTTTGATCTTAACAGCTATATTGATAATGGTGATCTTATAGTTGAAATGTTTCCTGTAGATGTATCTATGATACCGAATATCAGTGATGGGAAATATCTTATTTATCTGGCAGTAGTTGACCCTAAGACCGATGAGGTCCTGAGCAGTACTGTTGATGTCTTGATGGTGGACAAACCCAATCCTGGTCCCGGACCCAATGGTCCCTACAATGATCCGAATAACAACCAGAATTATCCACCACCTAATGATCCAAACAACCAGTACAATCCCAACAATGATCCGAATAA
Source organism: Candidatus Desulfobacula maris (assembly GCA_014383445.1). Lineage (GTDB taxonomy): Bacteria > Desulfobacterota > Desulfobacteria > Desulfobacterales > Desulfobacteraceae > Desulfobacula > Desulfobacula maris. The sequence continues at coordinate 3,285 of JACNHV010000252.1, forward strand.
CCAGTACAACCCCTACAATGATCCGAATAACAACCAGAGTTATCAACCACCTAATGATCCTAACAACCAGTACAATCCCAACAATGATCCGAATAACCAGTACAACCCCTACAATGATCCGAATAACAACCAGAGTTATCAACCACCTAATGATCCTAACAACCAGTACAATCCCAACAATGATCCGAATAACAACCAGAACGATCCACCACCTAATGATCCGAATAACAACCAGAACGATCCACCACCTAATGATCCTAATGACCAGAACGATCCACCACCTAATGATCCACCAGCTTAACCTTAATTATCAGGTTGCTTTAAGATAGAAAATAAGCAAAAGACTCAAAAACCGAACCAGAGATAACTTTATCTATTCAAATCCCTGGTTCGGTTTATTACGAAACCGATACAGGATCGCTACGTCAAAACAAAAAATTGGGTGCTGTATCAATAAATATGGGGAGGAAATTATACTGGAGTCAGATTCTTTTGCATTCTCTCTCGTGATATCAGGCAACATCTTGATAATACCGAAGATATTGCCATGACTCTTGAACAAGAAACCATATATCGAGGAAATCCCAGTATGGTCTTTTTTCATTACAAGATATAACCTGAGGACTCAGATGTTTTACCCATGAGCGGGACTTGTCTAATCTTGCTGCCCTTAACGTGCAGTCTTATGACGTCAGGAGAGGATAAGCGCACTTGTTCTGGAAGTTAGTTAACTGTTGGGAACAATATGGTAAAGGCAGTCCCTTTCCCGGGTTTACTGCTTACAAATATGTACCCTTTATGATTTTTAACAATACCATGAACCACAGAAAGTCCCATTCCTGTTCCGTGACCTTTTTTCTTTGTTGTAAAAAAGGGTTCAAAAATACGTTTTACAATATGGGGGGGCATTCCTTCACCCGTATCTGCTACACTGAGCTTCAGATAAGTTCCAGGTACCAAATCCTGATTATATTTGATAGACAAATGATCAACTATCTCCTCGCTTAATGACACGGTCACTTCTCCACCAGTTTTCTTAATGGCATGGCTTGCATTGATGCACAGATTCATGACCACTTGGTGGATCTGGGTTGACTCTCCCATTACAGTGGAATTACAATTAAAATTTTCGGTTATAGTAATAGCTTTTGGCAAAGATGCCCGAAGTAGTTTCAGGGCCTCCTTGACTATAATATTAATCTGAACAAAGCTGAATTTTTTTTCAGATTGACAAGTATAGGTCAGGATTTGATTAATCAAATCCTTGGCCCTGTCAGATGCATCCAGAAGCATATTCAAGTACGCATACTGTTTTGAATCTTTCGGAGCACCCAATTTGGCAAGTTCTGCAAATCCAACAATGCCTCCCAGAATATTATTAAAATCATGAGCAATGCCGCTTGCCAGAGTTCCAATGGATCGGACTCGTTCTGATTCCGCTACTTTTTTTTCAATAAGCTTCTCTTTTTCTATACGATTCTGAATGGTTTTGAGCAACATGGCATTTTCAATGGCAATGGCTGCATGATGAGAAAAAATGCTCAATAATAAGGCATCTTCTTCGTTAAAACAATCGTCATTTTTTTTGTTGATAACCTCCAGCACCCCAATTAGCCTTCGGTGAGATCTCATAGGGACACAGAGCAGAGATTTGCTTTCAATGCCGCTCATATCATCAATCTGCGAATAAAACCGAGGATCTTTTTTAGTATCTGATACCAAAGCATACTGCTGATTTTCCAAAACCCATCCAGCCACGCCAGCTCCGGGTGGTATTCTGATATCCTTTAATTCTTCGGTGTTTGGACCAGTGGGAACACAAAACACTAATTCGCCGGTTTTTTCATCAAGAAGCATTAAAGTACTGTTTGTGGCACCTGTTACGATATTAGCATACTTCATAATCAGAGACAAAACTTCTACGATATCAATGGTAGAATTAATAATAAATCCGACTTTAAGTGCAGTGGCAAGTTTTTCACTGCTCAGTTGGCATAAATTATTATCCTGCCGGTTTTGGATTTCAAGTGCCGGGGCCAGCTGTCCTTCTTCTATAAACCCTTTTTGTATCAAGATGTGTCCAAGCAAAGGAATATCTTTATTTTTTGTTATCCGATTCTTGGAAATCAATTCTGCCCGGTCAAAATCTGATTCAACAATAGGGTCTGTAATAAAACTCTGTTGAAACTGCAGTGCTTCATCCAGTTGTGCGCTTGAAACAAATCCCATGGTCGTAAGAATATCACCCAAAAGGTGAAAATTTATATTATTCATTCCGACCCCTCCCACCTCTTATTCTCCAGTGTTTTGTTGCCCTAACCCTATTCGGGCGCTATTTAAATGATATATTACCAGCGTTGCTGGTTTAGCAAAATTATTGTTCATGAAAATCAAAAAATTCATTTTCAAACTATAAAATAAGCAGGCCTGCCAAGTTGTTGTCCAGGGGATAACTCTGACCATTAATGCTTATATATCCGTTTACTGCCATGAGTTCTAATGTAGTGAGACTAAGGTTTACCTCCACCTGGCTGTAATAAACCTCGTAAAGCTGACCTTCATAGGTGACATTAATGGGGCCGCCATCCATGGTAATTTTAATATAGGTCGGGGAGAGCAATGAGTCAAACTCAAGAGTTGTGTTGACAGTGCCATTACATACAAGTCCTGGGGCTGTTTGATAATCAGTATAAATAAAGTTGAAATTCCCGGAAATATTACAAAAACTTCCATTCACTTGGCATGAACCACCATAATCGCCAGGAAGGTTAACGGAAAGAGGATAACAGGCCTGGAAAAATGCAATATTCTCTTCTTCTGAATTATTATTGATAAAATCTGATAAAGCATTAGAAAACTGTCCTGCTTGAACCTGGGTTGTCACACCCATGATTAAAAAAAGAAATAAAAAAAAGATTTTTTTCATGATTATCTCCTGAATATAAGTTTTTTAAAAACATCTATTGACCTTTCTTGGCCCCTGACGTAATGCCTGCCATCTCCTTTTATTTTACGGGTACTTTCTTCCACCATACTGAGAATAATTACAAAAAACAATTGATAAATGGATAAATATTTGTAAGATATGCAAAGCTCCCTTACCTTGCTCCGAAATTTAAATTTATTGTTGTTGTGTTCCTTTTATTTTGTTCTTTTTCATCTATTCTTCAAGTTCTGATATGGTATAACTGGCAGCTCTCAGTTTTTCTGTAGTAATACGAGCAATTGCCGCATACAAATTTAATGTAATTTCTGGGTAATCATTCTTTAATTTATAAAAATTAGCACTGCTCAATTTGAAACAGGTGGAAAGTTCACGGGTAATTATATCTGCTGACCTCGGTGACCCATCTATGAAAGACATTTCACCGAACATCGAACCGAATGTGCTTGTTAGTACTCTTTTTTTACGTTCTTTCGAGATCGGGATAATGACATCCACCGATCCTTTAACCAGGAAAAACATGGACTTTTCATTATCACCAAAGGATATTATTTTTTCATCTGCACGAAAATCTACCTTTTCGAGATAGTTTGAAATAATCCTACTCTCTTTTTCATCAATCCCTTTATATTTAAAGAACTCATCCAGAGAGATTTCCTGGGGCAAATCAAGTTCATCTTTATGTTTTTCTAATATACTATCTTCAAAGTATTCTACGGCAAGACTAGTGTCGGAGAAGAATCTTTCTTCTCCAAAAATAGAAACCAATCCTTCTTCTGAAAGCAGACCCCAATGATTGCTGTGGGGATCCATATAGCTCATGGCGAGTTCGATTTTTTTTTGTTTGAATAATAAATATGTTTGTCCGAGGACTTGACATCCGGTGCTGTCGATCCTGTTAATTCGTTTCATATCAAGAACAATATATTGTCCCCCTTCCTTTACAACTTTATCGATCTCGTCAACAAGATTATCTGCTGACCCGAAGAAAAGAGCCCCTTCCAAGCCTATAACATATATTTTGTCCCTTTCTTTTTGCAAAATTTCAATTGCTTTTTCGAAGCGTTGTTTTTTGGAACTAATCTGTGATCCTCGATGTATACTTCTAATAATTGAACGGCCCATCTGGGCGATAAATACTAATATGGAAACAAGAATTCCCACAACAACGGCCATTATGAGGTTTAGCATGAGAACTACAATCATTACTGTTACAATAATAAATAAATCGTGCAGCAATTGACTTTTTTCTATACTCTTTCTTTGGTATAGCTTTTTTATGATCTGAACGCTTCTATTATTCATTAATTGTATGCATATATATATTACGACCCCTGCCATGACTGCCTTTGGAATGTAGCCAATCGGCTTGCCAAGGATCAAAATAAAAAAGAGAATGAATATTCCACAGAATACCCCTGAAAATTTAGTCCTTCCCCCGGAGAAATGATTTATCGAAGAGCGTCCCATATAACCTGAAACTGGAATTCCACCGAATATTCCACCAACTGAATTTCCAATTCCCTGGGCAATCAACTCTTTATTGCCTTGTGGACGTGATTGAGTAATATTTTGAATCGAAACAATTGTTAATAATGACTCAATAGATCCGAGAATTGCAATGGCAAAGGCAGCGGGTATGATAATGGGAAAAAGGTAAGAAACAACTTCATCTGGGAAAATATTAAAAAATGTAACCAGGTTGGATAAAGAAGGAACGGCAAAAGGAACTTCACCGATAACCGGGCCCAGCGTATCGACAGAAAAAGTGAATTTAAGGATGTGGTAAATAAATGTTCCCCCTATTATACTTAAAATATTAGCCGGGAATTTTGTTTTATATTTGTTTCCAAAAAACATTATCAGCATAGTGCAGAGTGTAACAATAAGAGTTGGAATTGATATTTGTGTCAGGTTATTTAATATTCCATTTGAGTTGTTCATTTGTATTCCGAGACAAGGCCCGATTTGACCGACAATAATCAGTAGAGATGTTCCATTTATAATTCCCAGGATAACAGGATATGAAATATTTTTTACAAGAGTTCCGAGACGTAACAGCCCAAAAAATATTTGGAAAACTCCGCTAAGGAAAACAACGAAAAAGGTGATGGAAATTACCGAAAGCATGTCGAGATTTACAGCGGGATTAAAATTGTTGGTATTGATGAGTTTAGTGATTACAGCGGCAAAAATAAATGCTGCCGGAACAACAGGTCCGGATATCATTATTTTTGTGCTTCCAAAGATTGAGGCCAGCAATCCGTTGAAAACTGAAGAGAACATCCCTGCGATAATACCGACCCCGACGAATTTAGGCCCGAGTGGGGCGAATGAGATCATTCCATAAACGATGTTACCACCTAAGGATAATATAGCTGCAGCAAGAGCTCCTGATAAATCTCCCTTAAAGTTTGATAAATCATATTTTTTCTTCATAATACCTGCTTTTAATAAATTCATCCCTTAAGAAAGTGTCCATATTTTTTCTATCAGATCAATCTATTTTTATCCAGTCTAACCTTACTCGATTGTGCTCAAAATTATGATCCGAACCTGTTAAGAATTTCAAGATATTCCTGATTATCTATTAATTTAAGTCCATTTCTGCAAAATCGTTTGAATTCCTCAGAAGTCGGGAATGTGTAATATCTTTTTCCAGATTCATCCTGGGGGAAAGTTTCAATTCTTTTCTGACTTTTATATACCAACAAGAGTTGTTCAAAAAGGTCAATGCCATGGGGATATAATTGACACATATGCCATAAAACTGACTTGGAATAATCAACAGGCATCATTTTGATACCTATAAGCGGACCCGTATCTATTCCTACATCCACCTTGTGCAGGGTACAACCCACATTGATATCTCCATTGAACATTGCCCTGAATGGAGCATAAACGCCCCTGTATTCCGGCAAAGATCCAGGATGTATATTGTATATACCTAAGTTGGGAATATCTATAATATTTTTTTTAAATATAAAATCATTTCGAATTGATAAAATAATATCAGGATTAATATTCCTTATATATTTTTCCCAGTCGTTGGAATTAATATCATCAGAAATTACAACAGGGATATTATATTTCTTTTTGATCTGGTTAAAGGTGAGATATTCTGAGAGATATTCTTCCTTATCATTTTTCTCAAGCAATGGGAAAATCTGATGAATAAGCAAATCTCTTTCATAAAAGATAAAATCAGCGGACTCTTTTATTTGTCTTTCTGTTGCGGTAAATTTATCGCTCAGGATCACATGGTATTCATGGGATGCAATATGTTTCAGCACATAATTTAGTGCTATACACCCTTCCAGATCACGCTTGATACAAACAATGATTTTCATAAGAAATTAATATCCAAATAATAATCAGTATTGAGCATATGCCTGTTATACTCATTTTCAATAAAGATCTTTAACATGTGATATGCATTGCAGGAATCATATTTTTTCTTATACGCTTCAATAAACCCCCTTAAAGCAGGGTTGCAATTATTTTCAAGAAAATATATTTCCTTTTCTGCCGTAATTATAAAATCCATTCTTGATAAATTTTGGCAATCAATGTCTTTAAAAACCTTACGGACAAATTCACTTATGGCAGGGATTTCTTCTTTTAAAAAAAAATCATGGGATTTTTCAATGACCTTATATTTATCCTGCGTACTTAAAAAGGCGTTTTTTTTTTCAAATTGCTTTGTGGCCAGGATATCAACGGTTCCATCCTTTTCCATACAATAGCAGCCATACTCCTCACCCTGGATATATTCCTGAATAATAGCCCAGCGATCATACTCAAGAATTTTTTCAACAAGATCTTTAATTGCTCCATGGTTTTGTTTGTAACACTGAAACATCATTGTATAAATACTTGAGCCCAAAGAATTGGGTTTGACAATAATCCGTTGATTTTCAAACGCTGTAAAAGCCTTTTCCAACTCTTCCACACAAGTGATATACACAGTGTTTGGAATTTTAATATCTGAATAATTTGTACCCACAAATTGATTCAGATGAAACTTACTTCGACAAATACCAAAACTCAAGGACGAACCAAAAGTACCTTTAAGTGCATAATTCTGGGCTATGCTTGTAAATCGTCCGTCTATTCCTATGGATCCATCACAAATAAGGTAAACAAATTCATTATTTTCCTTGATCATGGAAAAGGCATCCATAAGGCTATAAGAAGTTGTACATTCAGAATTAAAATAAAATTCGGCTGGTTTTATTAAATCAACTGAAGAAACCACCACTTTACCATTTCGTTTTATGTAGTATATACTTGACAACTCAATTTCATCATCTGTTGCTGCCGATTGTATATCTATATAAAAATTTTTAAAACTGAAAATACTGACATCATGTTCTGCGTATAGGCCACCAAATACCGCTGCAATTTTTTTTGGATATTGTATTTCCAATTCCATTTTGGTTCCTATTTAATAGAAATAATTAAATTTTCATTCTGCGACTTCAATTTCATTAAAAATCTCATCTGCTGCACTGAGAATATCCACAGACGGATTAAAACCAATTTTTTCAGCCTCAGCAATATTGATTGCTATTTTGGGAGGGTCTTCAAAAACTTGAACCAGGTCACCCGGAGCAGCACCATTAAAAACCTTTGCAATTGTTTCAGCATGAAACATGGATATATATTTGTAATTTGCCTGGGAAATACTCATGAGAACGCCATGTTTTACTTCATTGGATCCGCCCTGGGAGAATGTTGGAATTTCATTTTCAGTTAATGGTTTCATTAACTGAGGAAGACTTTTTAAGGTTACCCCTGTCTGTACCGTAATATATACTGCATCCACTTTTTGGGCCAGTTTCTTATGACATTCTACAGTCATATCTATCAATTTCTGCCCCTCCACTTTATCTGGCAAAAGACATTTTTCTACTTTAAATCCCAACTGGGATGCCATAGCCTCAATATCTTCTACAGCAGCATAGCTTCGACCTACAACAGTATCAATGTATGCAATCCCTAGTTTTTCAAACCCCACAATATCATGGAAAAGACTGATTTGTCTTTGAAAACGTGTAGGATCAACCCTTGCATGAACATGACTAAACCCTGAATCTTGTTCGCTAATAATTATTTTTGCCTGAATGGGATTACTTGTAGAGCATACAATGGTTGGTACGGAATGTTCATTATTTGCTAAATCCTGCCCTGCCCATGTACCATTGGCAATTATAAGATCAATATCTTTTTTATTGTTCAGCCGTTTTATGATTTCTGATTTATTTTTCGTTCTCAACTCACTTTTCCAGCCAGAAGACCAATATGCATTATCAACAAATTCAATATAGTCGCTTTTAATATTTTTAGAAATCCAATGCCAGAGTTTGGAAGAATCAGTTGGGTCTTCAAAATCAGGGATATTAATTTGTTCGATCCACCCGAGTTCGGCAAGACTTCCGACAATACCTTTGAGTATAGTCGGATACATTGAATATTTTCCGCCCTCAAGATAGCCAATCTTATATTTTTGTGTATTATTTTTTTTAATTGGTTTTATACTGAATTTGTCAGAAGCAAAAGAATATTGAATGAAGCTCAATAAAATGAAAAGAATTAATAATAATGAAAATTTATTTTTACCCATATACTTTTCTCCTGCTTAATAATAATTTATAAAGTTATCCATCCTTACTGCTGCTTCCCTTAAAGTTTTAATACAAGATTATAACTTAAATAATTTTGTATTAAAATTTATTTTTCAATACTTTTACATCAATGCCTCTTTTTTTGAAACAATTATAAATAATATTGTAAGAAAAATGTGATACATTCCATCATACAAATTTTCCTTAGAGTTATATTTGCTGGTTCCTTTTTTATCCATTGAATAATCAGGAATTAAATTTGACGGGATAAATTTTTGAACCTTATCAGGATCTATGCTGTATAAAATTTTTCCATCAGGCAGTGCAATTGATAATGCAATTGTTTTTCAGGATATTTAAATTTTTATTCATCTGACTTTTGTTTATAGATAATACTGGTAAACGGAGAAATAAAACTCTGATGCATACTCATGTAGTTCATTTTAAATTCAACAAAATCCCCAGGTTTCAAATCTTCCCGGCTATTTGTAAAATCAATGATTGTATAATTACTATTGACACAAACTATCTCCAAACCATCACCCACAGGTTGAAGTCCTTCAGGGTATGTGTCACAAATACCAAAATTCATTATTGCTCTTTTCCTCACTCCGGTATGCAGGAACTCAGGTTTATATCCAAATGCATTTTTACCAATATTTTTTGGCTGATCAATTCTTTTTTCACTTGTTTCCAGTACATCACTTCTAAAAATCAAAACATCATCATGCAAGTCTTTATGTTTTTTATCAATGGTTGGAATATTGCCAAGAAAAATAGCTTCACCCAGCCTGATTTGATTGATTTTATCAGGCAGGCGACTTGTTTCCAACCAATCAAGCATAACAGAACCACCAATTGAGATTGTTTTAACAGGCAAGCTTAATTGCGTTTCTATCTGGATTGCCAATTCCTGCAAAATATTAATATTCTGCTCGTTTGGAATCATTCCGGCACAGCACCCTAGATTCGCTCCGATACCAGAAAAATCCAGCCTTAGATTTTTTATTTCATGGATTTGTTTTACTATATCAACAACATTTTCCGGCAAAACCCCTTCACGCAAATCACCTGTATCAACCATAAGAATAATGTTGTGAGATCTGTCTTCCTCAATCAATACCTCATTTATCTTCTTTATGACTGATATTTCAGAATTAAAACTTGTGCCAAAATATTGAATAATATTGCTGAGGTTATGAATGGAGGGCAAAGATATAAAAACAGGCTTTTGGGGGAATACTTTTTCATAGGTATTATTTACAGGCAGGTTGGAAAATCCGACATTATCAATACCATTTGATATCATTTCATGAATAATAATGGGATTTAATCCAGATCCTTTCAATATACCCGTAATTTTAAGACCAAAATTATTACAATGTTGCACTAAGAATTGTATGTTATGTTTTAGTTTTTTTATGTCTATTGTCAGTTGGGCCATGTATTTATTGCCATATCATATAATCATCCAAATTAACCTGACTATCTGTTTTAAGTTCCGTATTCAAATCATTTTCAAATATTTTTTCAAATTGAAATTTAACAAAATCAAGACTAAAGTTTATTTCCATTATATTTTATCATCAACATGGCAATATCATCTGATTGAGGCGCTGGGTGTGAGTGTTCCCGTACGCTGTTCAAGACTGTCTCAACCACTTCATTTGCTGACTTGTCTTTATTTTTTGATACCTGGGAAAGCAATTTTTTATTGGAGTATTGCTCCTCTTTAATATTCATTGCTTCATTCACGCCATCTGTATAAAGGAAAAAACTCTCTCCAGAAGACAAGAACAATGAATTATCAGAGTATGATATACCCGGCATTGCTCCAACCAGCGGTTCATTTTTTCCCTCTTTAAAAAATACCTCAGTGTCATTGGGTACAACAATCGGCGGATTATGCCCGCCATTTGCATATTTAATTTCACCGGTTTTTATATTCAAAATACCGATAATAAGTGTAACAAACATGGACCTTGGATTATCCGCACTTAAAACATTGTTTATATTGTGCATCATTGCACTGGGTGAATGCTCTTTTCCACTTAATGTTCTGATCAACGTTCTTGTCACAACCATGAACAATGCAGCCGGAATCCCCTTATCTGAAACATCGCCTAAAGTAAAACACATATGATCTTTATCAATCATAAAGAAGTCATACAGGTCACCACCAATCTCCTTTGCCGGTATCAAAGTGGCATACAGATCAAATTCCTTGTATTCAGGAAAAGAAGGGAAGGTTTTAGGCACCATTCCGAGCTGAATTTCTCTGGCAATGTTGAGTTCACTCTCAATTCTTTCTCTTGAAGAAGTTATCTTAATAAGATCTTGAATATTTTTACTTAACTCCTGTCTCATCAAGATAAAAGATGAAGCAAGGTCTCCGACTTCATCTTTATATTTGTCCGGTAAATCATCAATGGGTGTTCTCTTTTCCAACGGCTTTGTAAAATCCAGTTCAGGAAGCTTTTTCGCATATAATGATAATAGATTAAGAGGTTTTGCAATACGGGTCACCAGAATAAAAACAGCAATTAACCCGGCCATGAACATCAAAAGTATTATTAAGCTCTGTCTTATGACAAGTTTTTTGGCAGGTTTGTTGATTTCATTGACAGGTACCATAACACTTGTATACCATTTTAGCGGTTTGAAATAGTTACAATATGCAATCATGGATTTATTGGTATCATAATTTGATGATATAAAACGAAGTTCTGAAATATCAGATTTTGAAGATTCTTTAATATCTTCGTAAACAGTATTATTAGTCAATATATTCATGGACAGATGAATATCGTTTTTAATATGTTTTGGAGGCGGAATAAATATATTGTCATTTGAGTCAAACATATAAACAAATCCATTCTCTGTGATGTTTAACTGCTTGGAATATTGAATGAGTGATTTTATTATTTTCTTTTGTTTAATCTGTGCTTCAGCTTCAATATCGCTGATATCTATTGATGTTGCTATGGTGTATCCCCATTGGTCTAAAGGCAGAAAAAAGGCTAGTACTGAGTTAGCTTTTCCGTCATCAGAGTTGATCATACAAACTGCATAATCTCCTTGTTTTTTTAAATTATTAAAACCCATCACTTCGGATATATTTCTTTGTTTTATATCTTTTACATTTTTATAGGTTTCATTTGTTATGTTTTTATTGGAACTGGCTAAAACTTGAGAATCTTTGCTTATAATAAAGTAATCAATTGCATCAAAAGGAGCTGCATTTAACCATTCAAGTGCATGTTTAACAGCCTGGGGCTCTGGCAGATCTTCCCTTACAGAGCTGTGATAACCCTTGAAAACCGATTCAATCATACTGGCTGCTTGTTTTAACTGCTGCCTTTTTAAAAGAGTCATTGTCCTCTTATCTGACAGCAGGTTGTGATATTCGTCCTTAATAATAAGATCCAGGGAGTGGAGGATATTTATTGCAGACTTTTTCTGAGCTACCAGCATTGCATTCCCAACGTCTCTATTCGTAAAATAGATATTTACGATTGCGCTGATAACCATCACCAGAGTGACAAAAAAAATGATTTTTCCTTTAATAGTTAAAAACATTAAATCACCTATTTGTCTTGGTTAGTTTCCGGATAGGTTTTTTCATAAATGATTTTTCTTTTTATTAACAGTTTTTTTGGCAATATATTATCACAAACAATTATGTGATAAATTCACCGACTATTTGTGCTATAACATATTCACTTCCGGCAATCAAAGGATAACTTTCAAATGTTTATTTAACTCTTTGAAGAATATTTCTATCTGCTATCTGTAAGTGCCTATCTCTATTATAATATCTGTTTAGCATCAGTTTTTGCTTGACCACATCATACCAGTATGATGATATAGCAGGTCAGGCACTAAAATTGAAGGCTGTTGAATGAAGTTACGTAGCAAAATTATGATTGTCACTTTTTTTACGATTTTATTTGTCCAGGGAATAAATTGTTTTCTTGGGATTGGTTTTCTGCTAAATAACCTTGAAGAAAATAGTATAAAAAAGTACCAGATCATCGGTAATGAAATCCAAAGAAAACTCAATAAATCCTTAATTTTTGGTAAACCATTAACCCATATTAACTATGAAAGACTTCTGTCATATATAATTCCTGAAAATATTGAAAATCTGCACATCATTGATACCCAAGGGAAACCCATTTATTCTTTGAAGGAAAATATAAATGAGGGCTCATTTTTATTTCAAGAAACACCGGCTCAAATTAAAACATCAGAGCATTATAACATTTATATTCCTCTTGAAGTAAAATCTGAGATTAAGGGTAATATTTTAATAATTGTTTCGCTTAAAGAAAATAAAGTAAAATTTTTATATCTTGTAAAAAAATCCCTAATCAATTTTTTACTAGTTGTGGTTTTTACTCTTCCGATTTTATATTTTTTGCTCACAATGATTATAAACAAACCGTTTATGCGGTATGTAAATAATCTGGAAAGATTAATAGAAAATGAGAATTTTGATGAATTGAAAGATAAGGGGATTGATCTGACCCCCGTTATTAATATCCGGAATCAGATCGAAAAAATTAAAAAAGGAGAATGGCTGTTTCAAAAAAACAGAAATATTCATGAAAATTTTGATTTTATTGTTCATGATTCAGAAAATATTTCCCATAACCAGTCGCTTTATAAAAAATTTATAAAATTGTTAAATTCAAATTGAGAATCAGGAATTCACACCAATGTATGGTAGACGACTCATAATAATTGTTCTTTTGTTTATTAGTCTTTCCAATCTCATTTACATGTTCTTTAATGTGAAAATGTTCCAGCATGAGTATGAAAATCAGATTATCGAACAGGTTCAGGAGCTTGGAGATGCAGTAAAAAAAGAAATTGAGTATGCACTGCAGTTTGGACTATCTATTCAAACTTTAGGTGGTATGGATTCCTTTTTGCAATCAATACTGGAGAATTCTCCTGAACTTGTTTATGTTAAAATACTTAGTGAAAACAATATCTTGTACTCAGCATCAAGACAAAATGAGGTTGTACAAGAAATAAAAATCAATATACTTGCTTCTGATTCAAAGAATGAAAAAGCCCTGATTTTACTTGGTATAGGCGATGAATTAGGTAAAAAAATTGGGATAATGTTTTTTGATCTGATTACGATATTTTTAGCAGGGCTTATAATTACCTATGAAATTATAAGGTTTTTTACATCAAAACTGGTTATAATTCCTTTTCAGGAGTCTATTTCTTCCCTGAATAAAATAGTGAAAAATCTCGATCCAGATACCCACGAGAAATTTCCTTCAGAATATACTTCATTTCTTTCACGATTGAAACACTGTGTAAACATAATCATTCTTCAGATTGATGATGTTTATAATAAATTAAATCTGGTTGGGCTGGAAGCAATTTCAACTATTTTTTATGGTAGGGGATTATTGTTAAAAGAGATTAATAAGAAAAAATTGTTTTTAAAAAAGATTGTACAAAAAAATTACCAGGTCATAAAAATTATTGATCCTTCCCTTGTTAGACCCATAGTATTTATATTTTTTTTTAGTTCAAATCTTCATTCATGCTTTCTTCCAATATTTACCAGGGATCTTCTTGCTCAGGATACTTTTCTAACTGGTTTTTTTTCCGATGAAATTCTTATGGGTCTCCCTATCACCAGTTACATGATAAGTGCCACTGTTTTTATGCTTGCTTCAGGAACAAAACTATTCCAATGGATTCGGCAGGATTATGCTGTAGGCTTTGCCACCCTTTGTACTTCATTTGGGCTTTTTATATGTGGAATCTCAGAAAATATTGTACAGCTCATTCTCGGAAGAGTTATTTGTGCTATTGGATTCGCAATTGTTGTCATATATTGTAAACAATTTATTATTAATAATTCCAGCGAAAAAGATAGATCTTTTTATCTTGCCGGTTTTAATTCCGCTTTTGCCGGGGGCTTGTTTTGCAGTATTATTTTTGGAAGTATAATGGCAGATTATTTTTCCTACCGATTTGTTTTTTTCTCAGCTTCGATCATGATCCTTTTAATATTTTTTTTTGATTATATGGTATTGTCTAAGAATCTTCCAATCGGCAACCAAATTGAAAACACAGAAAAAATTGGGGTTTTGAACTTTTTAAAGTATGGGTTTAATGACAAAAACCTTATCTGCATACTTATACAGAGTGTTATCACAAGGATAACTTTTATCGGTTTTTTTTACTATTCATTGCCGATTGTTTTAAAACCAGATTTTACTTATTCAGACATCGGAAGGATAATGATGTTTTATGGTTTGCCGGGTATTCTTTTTGCGAGCATTATTAACAAAAGAATCAAAAGAGTAGAACAAAGCAAATTTTTCGTGATAGTATCAAATATTGCTCTGGGGATTTCTTTTATGATGTTTAACTATTTTATGTCTGGTTCTACAATGTTTAAAGCATGCTCGATTATATTCATTCTGTTGCTCCTTGGAATTTCAAACAGCATATCGTTTCCTTCTCAGTTAAGACTTTTTTTAACAACTAAGACCGCTAAAACTATAGGAACTAGAACGTCACTTGCAGTATATCATTCAATTGAAAGAATAGGCAGCAGTTTTGGTCCAATTGTTTTTGGATATTTTGCAGCTTGCTATGATATAAACATGGCAGTGGTTCTTGGAGGATTATTATGTATTTGTGGAAATTTGGTATTTATGATATTTTTCAATCTCAGAAATTCAAATTGAACATTATAAAAAAGGAGCTATGCTTAAAATGAAAAAAACAATATATATATCAATATGTTTGATGATTTTTTTTAATGCGGGTACTATCTTTGCCGACGAAAAAAAATATAAAATTTTATCAATTCAACACCAGAGTTTCATTCCATATAGCAGGTCTTTAAAAGGATTTGAAAACGGCATAATAGAATCAGGTTACAAAGATAAAGTTGATATAATACAGTATAACGCCATGGGAGATTTAAAAGCTTTGGATATATATATTGAAAAAATTAAAAATGGGGATGATATAGACATTATTTTTTCCATTGGTACCCAGGCAACAAAAAGAGTAATTAAGAACATAAAAAATATTCCTATTGTATTCACAGATCTTGGTACACCGGAATATTCTGGAATTGTAACAGACTGGAAAACTTCCAATGCAAATTACACAGGTGTGGAAACAAGGAATTATATTGCAATTGGAATAAATCTGCTTCATGAATTAATTGCGTTTAAAAAAATAGGGATGATATATCTGAAAGGATCTCCCAGTCATGAAGGTGCGATTAAACAGGTAACAGAGACTGCTAAAACATCAGGGTTTGATTTCATTTACACGGGATTTTCCCTTCGGGATAATCAAGGTAAAGAATACCCTTTAGAAATAATTAGAAAAAATATTAAAGAAGCTCTTGATTATGTTGTTCCAAAAGTTGATGTCTTTTATGTCCAGGTATCAAAGACATTTAATATAAATTTTGACTTATTTTTTGAAAATTTTAAAACGAACAGTATCCCAAGTGCAGGCGATCCTGTCTATATAAAAAAAGGGCTTGTTATGGGCATTGGAAGGAATAAGGAACAGTTTGGAAAACAATGTGCAGAATATGTTGTCAAAATTCTGAATGGGACTGATCCAGCCTTGTTGCCTATGGATGTCGGCAAATCGTTTTCTATATCGTTGAATACCGAAGCAGCTACAATTGTTGGTTATAATCCTTCAATTGATATTTTAAGTGCAGCTGATGATATTTATAAAGAAATGGACGTTAAAAAGTAATCGGCACTCCATACCAGGGATAATTTTTAATAAGTTGCGGAATAGATTTTTCAATAATCTTTATTGCATTACTAAATTGATTACGATTTAGAACAGCCAGTTCTCGGGGACTGTTTGGAAACAGTTTCGTTTGCCATGAATGAGCAAGAGTATGGCATTGATATCCCAGTTTTTTCATAAATTTTATTCTTGGTGCCGTCTGGTAAATAGGGCTCATCACAGTATTAATATCATGATCTATTGCAGCTATTAAGCAATAATATCTTAAAATTTGATTCAGGCCTTTTCCCTGATAGGATTTTTTTGTTACAGCACTATTAAAAACAAGTGCGGGAAAACTTATTTTAACCGGGAGATCACATTCTAGGACATGGGTAGCTTGTTTTTTATTAAAAACCGGGATTACACGAATTGTTGCGATAACTTCATTACCTTTATGCAATACCTCAATAACATTATTATTATCATCAATTTCGTTCCATTTTAAAAGTTCAGGTTTTAACAGTTTGAAATCTTTTGATCTACTGAATTCTGTCAATCGAAGATCAGTTATCTTATCGTGATCTTTTTCTGATGCAATCCTTATCTGGTTCATACGTTATCCTAAAGTAAAGTTTAAAAATATAGAGAATAAAGTCAAAAAAACAATGGTCCTGAATCACCAATCCTGAATCCTCTGAAATTTTCAAAATAGCTTGATCTGTCAAAAGCATTTTTTGATCCTGCAAAGGAATACTTAAAAGAGCCAATAAAAAATAAAAACAGACCGGATAACGCTTTTCATTAAGAAATCCGCTTTTTAAGCATCATTTATTATAAAAGAAAAAAAAATACACTAAACAACCATTGATTTCAAGCCGATAGTTAATTAGTGTTAAAAATAATAATTTTCAATTTATTTTATATCTTCAAAATTACCATGTAAAAGAAAATTCTATTTTACCGGAACCTGCAAGAATAGATTCCGGCGGTATAAAAGATATATTAAAGATTTTTTGGTCGTCTAAAGCGGTTCTGTTATCTATAACTAGAATATCATCCGGCGGATTATGTCCGGTTTGTTTGAATAATCCTGTCAGAGCTGTCCTGATTTCATCTTCCGGCCTGTTACTGGATATGCTTTTTTTCCGGATATCAATGAGAGATTCAATAATGCGGTTGAAAAACAATTGAAACTTTATTGAATCACCTGCAAGCGAAGACTCTTTGGGAATAAATACCACATCCTTGTTCTTCATTCCCACAACAGGGGTGATCCCTGCTTCAACAAGTTGCATAATTCTGTCTTCAGAAAACAGGGCCTGGGTGGAAGCCGTGCTTTTCCCATCACAATCAACCATGGCAAGATCCTCAATACGATTTGTATTATATCTTGTAAATCCCATGGGCCAGCCTGAATTGTTAACCGACATGGCGCATAAGGTTCCAATGGCCCATACAGGGGAGACAAAAAGCGGGTGTTCTTCAAAATCATGGGCAGGCCTTACGGCAAAGCTGTTGCAGTTTGCAAGTAACCATGCAGCACCTGGAAGTGTTTTGATTTTTTTAAATTTTGCATAGGAAACATCGTCAAGATGATTTTTTATATATGGAATTTTGTGGATTTGATTAAAATTTTCTATTCTGAAGAAATCGGGTTTTATCCATATACAGGCAGGCAAAAGCATTGTGTCTGTGAATTGTGTCACTTTTTCCAAAAGTTCAATAGACGGCATGGTATTATCAAAACCAAGGTCAATGAGAACCATATTGGGAATCTCATCCTGCGGCAGTGATGCTATCTCATCTAAAACAGTCTCAAGACTGTTATGGGATACAGAAGATATGCTGACACATATCTTTTCAAAACCTTTTATACCTGCCTTTTTAACCAGATTCAAAAGTCCTCTCCATGCAGATTCGGTTTTTTGAAATTCCCTGTTTGAAAAAATTTCCCGGATAATGGGAGAGGCATCAGAATCTGTCTGATTTTTCTTTAACAAACTATCCGATGAAGTATCCGTTACAATTTCAGAACTTGCAACCATGGACAGGATGTCATCTATTTTGCTTTTTTCTTCTTTACCAGATTGAACAGATTTGTTTTTTTGACCCGTAGTCTGTGATGATGCATTTGTTTTTGATAGTGATGCTAGGTATGAATTGTTTTTTATTATGGATTCAGGCTTGAAATCTTTTATTCTTTTGAATTTTAAGGAGACTGCGCCGTCAGGGCAAATATCCAGCGGCAACGGGATATAAAGAACGGGTGACAATTTTTCAATTGCTTCATCAATTGAATAGAGATCAACTTCAACAAAATCTGGTTTAAATTTTTCTTCAGGCACAGGGGCAAATGGCCCAAGAGCCAGGATTTTATAGGGAAGTTGTTCATAGCTCATTTTATTCTCCCTTTTGCTTTGAAAGATTATGCTGCAGGGCTGCCTGTGCTTTCTGCAAGGCTTGCTGAAGTGTTTGAACCAGTAAATAAGCATTACCCACGGACATTACAATGCGGTTTGAAATGCTGGCATGCTCAGGCATAGCTTTATGATGATTGCCAAATTCTATAGTTACATCCCCAACACCGGCATATACATTAAAAATATCACGATATACATATTCAAGTTCCTGGGGAACATGAAACTGAATCTCTGGCGGTTGAGGATTTTCTTTTTCGTCTTTCGTCTTTCGTCTTTTTTTTTCTTCAGTCATTATTGGCTCCAATCATTTTTAAATAAGCATCAGGTCAGGTACAAGACTTTGAATTGTCCTGGAATCAGTGTCATCCCACTGGTATTGGTTAAATTCTGCATAGTATTGTCAAGCATCCTTGTGGCTGGCAGGCCACCTGTGATTATTTTCATACTGCATCTTATATTCCGGGCAGGTCCCATCATAATCTGGGATGCAACACCGCCCAAAGCCCCTGTATTGTCACCCATACTTGTTGGAACTGTTGTCCCGATATGATGAGCCGGCATGAACATGATTAAATGCTTCATTGATGCGGTTGGCGGAATCGCCATAACCTTTACTGCCATATTTGGATATGGAATCGGCACAGTTACAACAGGTGGTGGTGCCGGTGTCTTGCAGACATCAGGAAACGCGATATCCATACCGGGCATTGAACAATTTGCAAACATAAAATACTCCTAATAAAAAATTACCCCATGAGGATTTTTTCCCCGTCTATTTTTGTAATTTTTTTACTGTTCATAATGGTATATTTTGAATCAATGGAGCATAATCCATCAGCTCGTCTGGTCATTTGACCAGCTTTTACCATGTCGTTATCTTCTGTGCTTCTGATATATCCTTTAAAACGATCAATCACCTGTTTTGCCATTGTATTGATCAAATTGCTGATCAGACGTACAGTTTTAAAACTTGCCTGAAGCTCATTACCATTGGCTGTAATATTATCATAGGACACAATGGCCTCCTGGCTTTTATGTATAACCTTTTTTGAAAAAAAGTTCACATCTTTTGATGCAATGGTCACATTGTCTGAGAAATGTATATTCAGGCTTCCCTGATTGGCCTGGAATGCCACGTCAGACGGAAAGGAGATATTCATTTTCTGGGTGGCAGGTCTTTCAATAATGCCCAAAATATAAATCATTCCATTTTCACTTTCCGAACAGATAATGATGTCACCCGGTTGTGGATCAATAATACAGGAGAATGCTTTTTTTGCCTTTATGGTGTCTCCTGTCATGTTGATAATTATTTCATCGGATATAATAGATACCACAGAGCCGGTCCGGATAACAGATCTATTGTTTGAATGAATCGGAATTACTTTTCTTGCTGAGTTGTTCATTGTTTCCCCCATTGTTCTGATTTTAATCTATCTTGGTCAGTTCCCCTGGCGAGAGTTTTGTTTGATCCTCTCCAGACAGTATTTTCATCATCTGCCTCATGCATATTTGCCATAAACATATTTGCATTAGAAAAATTTGAGTTTTTTATACTGGCATGAGAAAGATCAGCATAGGTAAGATCAGCACCTTCAAAAATGGAATTCTCTGCTGCAACTTCTTCCATCTGAGCTTGATAAAGATTGGCAGAAGTAAAATTAGTTTTTAAGAGCTGAGACTTTTGCATAGTTGCCATTTTCATATATGCGTTAATAAAACTGGCTTCAGAAAGCTTAGCTTCATAAAAATTTGCATATTCAAGGTAAGCATTGTCAAATTTGGATCCCTTTAAAGATGATTGTATAAATCCTGACTGCTTGAGTTTTGCTCCGGAAAAATCACAATTATTCAGCTTACTATTATAAAACTGAACTTGAGTTAAATCCATATCTGAAAAATTTGTTTCTTCAAATATGGCATTAAAAAAACCTGATAAATGGATAGATGTTTTTAAAAAATTATTATTTTCAAATTCGCATTCATAGAATACCGCTTTATAGAGAACTGCCTCAGAAAAATTAACATTTTGCATTTTACAAGAATTAAAAACTGTAGTAGCAAGATTGGAATTGATAAAAGACGCTCCATCCAGATTGGCATCTGAGAAAACACACATCCCTTCAAATTTGGAATTTGAAAAATCTGCCTGAACCATTTCAGACCCTATAAATTTAATAAACTCATAGCTGATGCCTTTAAAACCCGCTTTTTCAAGATTGCATTTAATGAAATTTGTCTCATTCAGGTTTGCCTGGAAAAATATAGCATTCTTTATAGAGCAGTTGTTAAAAATTGCTTCTTTCAGTTTGGCCCCTGTAAAATCACAATTATCAAAGCAGACTTCACTGAAAACACCGCCTGACAGATCAAGTCCTTTGCAATCCATTCCGGAAAAATCTTCTTCATGGAAAAATTCTCCGGACTTGATCTTTTTTGAAAGTTCTTCACCTGTCATTATTACGGCCTCCAGTGTTCAATTAGAGTTGCATCAAGGTTACTGCCTCTGAAATCCGTATCTGTTATTG
This sequence comes from Candidatus Desulfobacula maris, assembly GCA_014383445.1. Taxonomy (GTDB): domain Bacteria; phylum Desulfobacterota; class Desulfobacteria; order Desulfobacterales; family Desulfobacteraceae; genus Desulfobacula; species Desulfobacula maris. Next base: position 24,556 of record JACNHV010000252.1, read on the forward strand.
TAGATCTTAAAAAATCTACTGCATGTAAATTGGCGCCTATAAATGATGCACCCACCAGATTTGCCTTTGCAAGGGAACCTTGATCAAGGTTTATTTTATATAGTTTAGCTCTGGTAAGTTTTGCTTTCCGAAATTGAGCATTCTTAGCCTGTGCATAAGACAAATCAGATTCTGAAAGATCTGTACTGCCAAAAAAGGCATTTTCAATATTTGAATATGACAGATCCGATTTTTGCATATCCATATTCTGGAAATTTGCCTGCGCAAGACAGGCACCTTTGAATTTAAGATTCTCCATGGAATATTTCTCAGGCTCAGTTGCAACAAAGCAGGCATTTGAAAGGTCTGCTTTTTCAAAGCTGACATTTTTCAATTGAGTTTCAACAAACGCACATTTATTCATCAAGCTTTCGGAAAAATCACTATCTTCAATACTGCATTTTATAAAAGCAGAAGTATTCATATCAGCATTTATAAATTTTGCTTTTGAAATTTTTGTTTCTATGAAATTTACCTTAGACATGTATGCCTTCGAAAAATTTGCACCTTCAATCACTACTTCCAGGGATTCAATTCCTTCAAGGTTTGCATTTGTGAAATTGGCTTGGGTAAAATCACCTTTGGAAAGCTTTGCTGAGTTCAGGTTTGCATCTGTAAAGTTTGTCCGCAAGGCATGAACAGCACCCACATTTGCTTTTTCAAAGTTCGCACCTGTAAGGTCTGCATCTTCAAGGTCTGCCCTTGCCAGAATGGCTTCGGAAAAGTTTGCATTCTTGAGACTTGTGCCTTTGAAATTAACCTGTTCAAGGAAAGCCCCGCTCAGATCAATTCCATCAAGATTGACTCCTTCAAGATCAATGCAGGCCCAGTCTTTTCCTGATAGATCTTCACCCAATGAAACAGTCTCAAGGAAACGTGCTTTAACATCCTCTAAAGAATCCTTATGCGGGGAAAGCCCTTCATCCATAAAATGGGCACCCATCAAATAGCCTTCCTTAAAACCCTTTTCAACTTCTTGCAATCCTTCTTCCACCTGCTTTGTGCTGGTCTCAAACATTTCTTGAATTTGTTTTTCTATATCCTTTGTCTTTTCATCTTCAATCCCCATTGCCTTCATTGATTGAACATGTTGCATTGCTTCCATTATCTGGGGATTAATCTTTTCTGTTTGTGTTCTAATCTTTTCTATATCAATACGGGGCAGGGGTGCTTTTGCTTTTGAGGTTCCGTTAAAATCAATATCATCCAAGGCTTTAAGACGCTCATTAATCTGTTTTTTTGAATCCTCCAGGAGTTTTACCTGGCCTGAACCTTTAGAACCAGCTACCTTTTTTGCTTCTTCTATTTGTTTATCAATAGTTTCAATCTGCTCTTTTACCTGTTCTTTAACCTTTCCAATCTCTTTTTTAGTAAGATCCTGTGCCTCTTTTTGTTTTTTGCTTGATAATTCATCTACAGCCTCCATAATTTCATCAATTTTGTCAAAGGAGAACCTCTTCATATCAAGTTTTTGTGGAGTATCTGCGGTTATTCCAGGCAAGATCGCTTCAAGTTTCTGGCTCATCGCTTCAATATCCGGGTCAGGTTTAACATCTGGTGGTTCTTTCATCATTTTCCTGATGTCAATTCTTCCGTCATCAGGAGTATCAACATTCTCCATATTATTTTCAGCTTGCTGGATAACTTCTTCGATTTTTTCATCACTAATTTTTTGCGTGGCTTTTGCCTTTGCATCCATATTTTTTGAAAACGCGCTTTCCTCACCGTCTAATTCTGAAAGCCCCATTTCCATTAGAAGTTCCATTGCGCACTTATGACCTTCAGGTATTAGATCCTTGGTATTAAGATTGTTTAGCAACGCGTCATCACTGTTTTCCCGTTTTTCAAAAGCAGCTTTGTAATATTCAAGAGAGCGGGGTTCTTGTGATTTGTCTTCGTAGGCACAAAGAACATGAGAGATGTTTTCTGCCTCGTCATCTTCAACTTCAATAACCCCCCGGAAGATAAGGAGTCCAAGCAGTTTTTCAGGGAAAAACCAGATTGTATCAAGGTTTAAAGGAAGTTCTCCAAATACCGCCTCGCCCTCTTTTCCCTGATTTATAAAACACCTTGTATAAAGCCCTGGTAATCGCCCTTCTATTATTGGAATCTCAGGATGCATATTATTAATAGAGAAACTTTCATCTCCTTTATAAAAATCTTTTATCCACTGGTTAGAAGGGGCACATAGAAAATATTTCCAGTCATGGTCCTCAGGATATCCGGGGAAATACTTGTTCTTGTAATCAGAATCATAGGTCCCTTGATATTTCATCCTCTGAGGAAGCATGGGATAAAGATATGAGAAACCAACAGGGTCAGGTTTGTCTCCTTTGGATGCGACAAGATGCCTTGGGTCTTCAATGCAGGGTAGCAGGCCGTCATTAAATCCAATTCCATCAGGATTTTTTTTAAATCCTTGTCCGCCAAAAGCCTTTGTATAGTCAAGGGGCATGGATCTTATTTCTTCAGGCTTTGAAGGAAAACCTGCTTTCCATTTTCTTGGGCCAAAAATAAATAACTTTTTCTCGATTTCATCGAGTCTGATTTTGATCTCACCCCCTGTAACTGCCTGATTGTCCGGGGCAAAAAAATTACCTGAAACAAGAAATTCGCCATTTGGTTTCGGCATCCCCATGTCAGGAAGGGAATTTTCCTCCATGCCCTCAAACGCGTCTTTGAGATAATTCACATCAAGAAGTTCTTCACTTGTCTGAAGATTCACACCAAGGATAGCTGAAGCAATGAAATAAAACTTTCTGTTTTGCTCCAGAACCTGATTGTTAAATCCCACTTGCAGGGGTCTAAATATTTGTATGGCAGGCATAATCACTCTTTCACATTTCGAGTTTCAGGGTATCAATACATACATCTAGTGTGGCTCCTTTTTTTAGTACTGTTGCGCCACCGACCTTTACCTCTGCCGTTCCATCTGCTGCACAATATACTATTTTACCAAAATTTCTGGCATCTAATTCTATCGCAACTCCTGTTCCTAAGTTTAACTTCACATCTAGAGAGGCACTTAGGCTCGCTGAAAGGTTAATACCGGCATACACTGACAAATCTAACTTGGCCGCCGCATAGGCTGACAAATTTATCTTGCCCGCCACATAGGCTGCGATACTGAGATCCAGGGCTGCAGAAACTGCTAAATCAAGATTTGTTGCTGCTTTAAAGCTAAATGAGGTGCCTGCGGCAAAGGTAAAGCTGGCTTTAGCCGTGTTGGCCCAGTTAAAATTGAAATTGTGTGTTGAATTGAATCCCTGGTGTTTGCTGCTGAATGCAATAATATTGCCAGTGTCTCGACAATGGGTATGAACACTGATAATACCTGCATTTTTATCCTCATATTTCTGGGAGAGTTTTGGTAAGTTTCCGTCATTTTCCCCTTTTGCGAAATAATTCCATGTTGTTTCATTGAGTATCCCATCCCCATATGTCATTTCAGAGGTAGTCCTTCCCTTTGAATCCCAAGTTTTTTTTGCTTTGAGGGTGCCTTTTTCCTTCTTTTCCCAGGATTTAATAGCACCGCCTTTTCTGAATACTATATCAATTTCTTTGGAGGAGTGCTGGATATTAAGGGTATCTCCTTTGGTTACCTCAATGGAATTTCCATCTTTATAACTGTATGAATTGCCAAAAGACTTTTCAACCCATACGCTTGTGTCATTGGCATCTGCTGTCGCTTCTTTCCAGTCAACATCAGTGCCAATCTCAAGGTCAGCCTTTCCAAGCTTTCGGTCTGTATTAAAACTCCATGTTGGAGGGTCTTCATCTGGGTTAGTACAAGTCTGCCCATATCCATAAGCTTTTGACCAATCAACATTATTCCAGTAAGGACCACCTTTGTTTAAAAGATCTTCGTTAATATTATCAGTATTAAGTACACCGGATTGATCCATATGATTCTCAATATAGGCATTTCCCAGGTTATAAACCCAGTATCCTCCGAAATCGTAATAATTGCCTTCCTGCATGTGGAATGTATCCCGGTGGGAAACGCGGACATGTCCCCGGGCATAATGAGGCATCCATTTTTTCCAGTCCTCTTTGGTTTTTTCTATCCACGCCTTCCATTTTGTATCACAGTGGCTGTCCCAAACCGATTGTCTGAGGTAATCTCTTAATCTTTTACTGGTATCGTTGTCTGAAACATCCCATCCACTCACATACCAGGGATGGTTAATGGGGCGGCTGGGGGTATGGTTGATATACTCAATGTTTTGATATCCTTTTGCATCGGGGTGGTTTTGTTTAACCCAATAATTCCAATAGTCTTCCCAGGCTTCTCCAACGCTTTCATATAGATCTGGTAATTCATAATAATCATAGTCATCGGCAGTCCCATCTGTAAAACACCAGATTTTAGGAGTATTTTTGAAAAAATCGGTAAAGGTGTCGGGAATGGCCGGAACAGGCGCAACAATAAATTCTTCCAGATTGTTCGGAGCTGGCTGATCATCCTCCGGCAAAGTTGTTTTTTCATCATAACCATAAACATTGGATGGCGAAAAATTCTGCATTATTTCAAGTAAATCATCCGCTTTTGAATTAGCAGAGGGGGTATCAATTTTTCCCAGAAAACCGTCATCATCATCATCATCAGCCTCATATCTGTCATGGCCGCTCTCTTCTGAAGGTCCCAGTTCCCGTCGCTTATACTTGCCTCCGGCAAAAGTTTCGATTTTATTAGGGGAATGGATGGTAATAGATTCACTGCCGTCTGTGTCATTAAATTCGATATAGTTATTGGGATTGGAATTGCCCCTGGCCCTGGCATCACCGGCACCGGCCGACATGTTATTAGGGTTCCGACCTGTTGTAATTGTAGACAATGCTTGATTACTGCTGTTTACCATGCTTGGTGTTTCAGGGTTGGGAACTGCTCCGGCGATAATTGGTCTGTCAGGATTACCGTCAATAAAAGTTAACAATACCTCTGTTCCTTTATGCAGAGGGAAATGCATACCCTGGTTCTGACCTGCTGATGGCTGCATCATGCGTACAAATGCTGAAGCCTTGCCGCCAAAACGACCGCTTCTGTCAAAGGGGAGAATGATCTTGTACCGGCCATGATCGTCCAGTTCAGGATGAACTCCCTCGCCGCTGGCATCTATTTTTGCATTGAGGGTTCCTGATATCCTTGGCTTTTTGCTTAAATGCTCAGGCCTGAACTGTTCGTTGGCGTAAATGGCTGTAAAGGTGTTGGAATAAAACATCTCCTCATCTCTGTGTTCAACGGCACCGCTTATTCCTGAAATCAAATATCCTGTCTGGTGCCCCTCATGGGTAACATCAGTCACCAGGTATTTCCTGTTGTATACGTCTTTGTAGTGTTCATTGAGATCAAATGTATATCCCGGCACCATAAAAGGAACTGAACTTTCTCCCTGGAAAATTGATTTTCTGCACAAAAGTGCTTCAGCCCTTATTTTTGCCAGCCTGTTCCCTTCATTAACCGAATCAAAATGTACTCCGTAAATATAGTTTTCCCCTCTGCCGTTTTCATCTACATCTGCAATACCTTCCATGGCCTGGGATGGTTTAAGATAGTTATAATCCTTTAAATAAACCCTTTGGGGAAGCAGGTTATGCTTACATATGAACGATTGTATCACTTCCTTTGTATGAAGTGAAGCAAGCCCTGACTGGGGGTCATAAATAAGATCCTTGCCTAATAACAGATCTTTATGTTCCATTTTAGTGTCCGTAAAAACTACTTTTTCACCTTTTGGTGTCTGTTCAAAAAAGTAGTAAAGTCCTTCTCTTTCCGCCCATCTTGAAACAAAATTAAAATGGGACTCATCATATTGACAGATATATTCCAGTTTTTTGTAAATATTATTAGGATTAAGATTGAAGTCAAAATCGTATGTTTGTTTAAGTCCTCCATCTTTTAAAGCGTCTTCCATTATTTCAGGAATGGTCAAATCCAGGAACACCTGGTTGTGATGGGTTAAAGAAAGCCAAAAGAGTTTTGGTGCAAGAACAGCTTTAAAAAAAAGATAGTCATTAAATTCCTGGCTTTCTTCAAATTGTATAAGAATTCCATTGAAATCCACATTATCTTCTTCATCCCTGTGAATGGTAAAGATTGCAGGGTTCTGTAAAACCAGCAACGGGTCAATATCCCTTTTTTCCGAAACAAGCAATATCTCAAACTCATAGGGTTTGGAAACAGCTTCAAAGCCTTTAAAACTTACAACTGTAAAAGTTTCTTTGTCCATTGCCTTGGAGATAAAAGAATATTTCATTTTATTTAATAAGGACATTTTTTACCCCATATACATTATGATTCTTAAAGTGAATTTTTTAACAATTTTGTAAATTTTTATATGAAAAAATAAAAAAAGTTTACACAAGTTTTAATACATGAAAATCAGCCTCATCTTCCTCATCAGGCATTTGGCCAAATAAAATATTGCCTGGAATATCTGTATATCTTACATAATAGGATTGATTTTCATCAATTGAATTTTTTACAGCCCAGGCTGTGTAGTCATCTGTGCCTGATTTTAGCTTGAGACCCTGCATCTGATATTCAAGAATCGTTTTCAGGGGAATGGAACCTTTGGGTCCCACGCCATGGGCATTTGCCTCAGATGTCAGGCCTCCTGCCAGCACACCATTCCATTTTGTACCCTTTGCAGGGCCGAATTCAAACCAGATGCCATAGCCCTGGTTGGCATGGATATTTATTCTGTATTCAGTGGGGATTTTTTTAACGGGTGTGTTTGCCTTTGCTGTCATCTTGGCAGCCAGAGATTTATTATCTGATTTGATGATATCACATCCCCTGAATGGAGTTGGCAGATCTTCTATCTTTAATGATTCATCCGGGCAGACAAATAGTATCGGAAACCCAATTCCCTTTATATGCTGTATGGAAAGGCAAAGAAGTGACAATCCATATCTTACAGATTCTGATTCAAGATCTTTTTGTGTGCAGGATATAACCCAAAGGGCTGTATCCTTGGCAATAAGGTTTTCCAATGGCGACTGCCACGCCATTTTTTGCAGGTCATCCACCCAGAAATGCCCGTCAGGCGCAAGTCCGTATTTTTTAGCAAGGTTAAGCAGACCTGTAATCTGCTTTTCTTCCCTGGACATTGATGTAATCCATACTTTTTTTTGCATCAATAACTCCTTTTGGCTATCCTTTGTGCATTAATAACTCTTTTTGGCTATCCTTTTTGCTTTAAAGATTATTCAGTGAATTCTATTGAAAATTCATCACTTTCATCCAGATCAAGAAGGATTTCTGAAGGCATGTCACCTGAACTCATTTTTGATAAAAGCTCCCTTGAAATTCTTGGGAAAATGTTGGCATTTAAGATGTAATCAATGTTCCTGGCACCTGTTTCAACTTCAGTACATCTTGCAGTTATCTGTTCCATAACTTTGTCGGAATAATTAAATACAATTTTATTATTAGCCAACAGGGTTTTCTTAACAGCATTCAATTTTAATTTAACAATAAGGGCCATTGCGTCAGGTCTCAGGCTGATAAACGGAAGCACATTCATTCTTGCCAGAAGTGCAGGCTTAAAATATTCTGATAACATCGGCCTGATGGCAGCCGTTACCGCGTCAATTGAAATTTCTTCTTCATTTGCCGTCATCTCCTGGATAATATCAGTTGCAAGATTACTGGTAAGTATGATGACCGTATTTTTAAAATTGATCTCCTTGCCTTCTCCATCTGTCAGAATACCTTTATCAAAAACCTGGTAAAACAGATTTGATATATCTGGGTGGGCTTTTTCCACTTCATCCAGAAGAACAACAGAATAGGGTTTTTGTCTTACGGCTTCAGTTAACATGCCGCCTTCCCCATATCCGACATAACCCGGAGGAGATCCGATGAGACGGCTTACCGTATGGCTTTCCTGAAATTCACTCATATTGATGGTCACACTGTTTTTTTCACTGCCAAAAAGAATCTCTGCTATTGCAAGGCCGGTTTCAGTTTTTCCTACACCACTGGGACCTGCCAGAAGAAATACCCCAATGGGCTGATTTGGATTTTTTATCCCTGATTTGGAAGCCCTGATAACTTCTGAAATAGCGGCAAGTGCATGATCCTGACCCTTAACACGTTTGTTTAAAAGATGTTCCAGGTTGAGGATACTTTCTGCTTCATCCTGCACCATTTTCCCCAAAGGAACCCCTGTCCAGTCAGAAACAACCTGTGCAATAACATCCGGATTTACTTCAAGCTGCATCAAAGGGTTATCCCCCTGAATGTGGGCCAGCGCTTTATTTGCATCATTTAATCGGGCTTTAAGATCTTTCACTGTTTCAAGATCGTTTTTGTCGGAATCCTGCAATGTTTTTCTCAAATCAAGCACGATCTGGGCAGCCTCTTTTTCTTTTTCCCAGCTTTGTCTGATTTCATTTGCCCGGGATTCAAATTCTGCTATGGAATTTACGATTAAATCATACTCATCAGAGTCAAATTCCATATTATTGTTCCGGTCGCGTTCCATGGCGGATTTGGTTCTTTCAAAAGCCTGGATGGACCGCTGCCTATCCTCAAGGGCAGGCGGTTTGGTTGACAGGTTTATTTTTACCCTGGCACATCCTGTGTCCAACAGATCAATTGCCTTGTCAGGAAGAAATCTTCCTGTAATATAACGGTCGGAAAATTCAGCAGCAGCTTTTACAGCACCTTCTGTTATGATGACTTTATGGGCATCTTCATATCCTGGCTTTAATCCCCTTAAGATCAGTTCTGTGTCTTTTACACTTGGTTCTTCAAGCTTTATGGGCTGAAATCTTCTTGCCAGTGCCGGGTCTTTTTCAAAATACTTTTTATATTCACCCCATGTGGTGGCTGCAACAGTACGCAATTCACCCCTTGCCAGCGCTGGTTTTAAAAGATTGGCAGCATCCCCTCCACCTGCACTTCCACCGGCCCCAATAAGGGTATGAGCTTCATCAATAAATAAAATAATAGGGGTTTCAGAGGATTTTATTTCATTGATCACTCCTTTGAGTCTGTTTTCAAATTCCCCTTTCATGCCGGCCCCAGCTTCCAAAAGCCCCATATCCAGTTCAAGCAGGGTTACATTTTTCAGCACATCAGGAATATCATCCTGGACAATTCTCAAGGCAAGCCCTTCAACCACAGCTGTTTTCCCAACACCCGGCTCTCCAACACAAATAGGGTTGTTTTTTCTTCGCCTTGCCAGAACATCAATCATCTGACGGATCTCTTCATCCCTTCCAAAAACAGGATCAATCCCGCCCTGTTCGGCTTTTTCTGTGAAATTATTGCAAAAGCGGGCAATAAAACTTTCACCTCCCCTGGAAGGAGAGGCAGCAGCCCCTGCTGCAACTTTCTCTTTTGTGGACAGGGTTTCAGCCGACCCTTTGGTAATGCCCCAGAATTGTTCCAGCAAAGTGTCCTTATTTATTTTTTTTAAAATATCTGCATAGTTTCCCGTTATATAGGAGTGGGGTCTGGCCAAAAGTGCAAGCAAAATGGCACCGGACCTGATTTTTCTTTCGTCAAGTTCAATGGATGCAATCATCCAGCCATCCTGAAAAAGATCAAGAAGCCTTGGTGAAAAAACAGGTTTGCCGGAATTTCCTGTTTTAAATTCTTCTAATGCAGCTTCAATTTTTTTCTGTACAGCGCCGGTTTCAATTTCAAATTGCTGAAATATCATTGAAAGATCAGATCTGGAATCCTCAAGCAGTTTGAGAATAAAATGTTCAACAAACACTTCATAATGTGTTCTGGAAACGCATAATCCAGCACCCGTATGCAAGGTGTTTGTACAAAAATCATTTAAATGGAGAAGTAAAGATTTTGTGTCAACATTTACCATTGTCACCCTCCCTTATTTATGTTGAATTTAGTTTTTTTATATTGCTGAAAATATCGGTTCAACCTTGTCAAGCATGTTGTTTTCAGAAACCAGCCATGTATTCCATCCTAAATTTGACCATTTTTTATTGCCAGGTTGTGCTGTTTGAATGTTTTTACCTTCAAGTTCAATAACCAGTTCCCACTCAAGGGGCTGATTCACATAAAAGTCCACCATTTGTTTTAATTCCAGGAACAATTGTTGATCTGGAAGAAACAAATGAAGGATATCGGCATTGGCATCCTTAATCACCATTTGAAATTTTCCTGTGATATCATTGATCACATACCCTATGACAGAATCTTGTCCCAGTGTGCAGGATGATATGCCTAACAGAGAATGCTGATCATCCGGAATGGAGACTTTTCTTAAAACGCATTGGTTAATCTTTATCTGGTTTTTCAGATTAAAACAGTCTTCAATGATGGATATAAGCCCCTCTGCAGACCTTGGGAACTGAATTGTCAGTCCTGCATATCTGAAATATTTTTCAGTATTGTATATCTGTTCCCGCAACTGCTTGTTTTCAAGACCAAGCAGGCAATAAATCATATTGATGACGGTTTCATCATTTTCTTCACATATTTTATAAAATAGTCTGTATTTACTCCATATTTTAAAAAATATCGGATAAATTGAATAATTTAAGATATCAATAAAGTCACGCTTTATTGATTTATCATTGTTAAATTCTTCAATAAGATCTTCCGTGTAAAAGGTCGGGAGAGGAGAGGATGTTCCATACAGCCCAAGGAAAGTGGCTGTAATCAGATATTGTATCGGTTCATCCCCGATTTTTTCTATTTGTGTAATATCAGTTCCCGGAAATCTTAAAGAGAGTTCCGGTCTGATTCGTATCTGGTTGTCTAAAAAATCATTTCTGCTGAAATCATTTTTCCGGTTTAAAGAAACATGATGCAATAAAAGCCGGACTGCCTGGGCAAAGGAAAAAGAAGAACTCTTTGCGATCAGTTTTTCAATTATTTCAAACTTATGTTCCCGATCCTCGGCAGCCATGAAAAAGATTCTCCTGAAATGGTTTCATTAATAATCAATCGCGTATAATTGTTAATACTGCTGTACCGGCTGAAAAATTCATCAATTACAGCCCCGAATACTACAACATCTCCTAAGGATGCAAAGGCATCCTTGCTAAGGGAAATGGAGATCTTTTCCCCTCTGACAACCATTCCCCGGATCAGCCGGTCCTCATTCTCAATCTTAAAATCCAGAATACCCTGTATCCGTTTAAGATTTGTGGCAACCATTCCCTTGTCCCGACTGTTCTGTGAAATATACAATTGAAGGATTTTTCTAAAACTTGGCGCATCTTTCAGGGAAAGCAGGTTTAAAGACATATGTGACAGAAGCCGCCAAAGCGTATCACCTTCCAGGGGGGGCTCGACATTTGTAGTCGGCACGGTAATATTAGTAAAATGCAAAAGCTCTGGTGAATTAAAGGTGTGTTCACAGATATCGCCCGGCATGAGCTGTTCAGGTACGGAACCATTTGTACAGGTCAGATCCACGGTTAAGGTTTCCTGTTTATATTCGCTTTTCTGACTTGCATAGGTTAGGTTCAGGTAAACTTCATAGGTATTGGTAATAGGAGAAAGCTGCCGAATTGCCTTAAAAAAGGAAAGATCCTGGGTATCAAACGAAAAATAATCCATGGGACTGTAGTCAATGGGCTTGACACTTCCCTGGATAAACCCAGTGACCTTGTCAACGCTGTATATCTGGTATCCTTTCCCGGTCTTGGATGATGGCCGGACCTTGATTTTTTCCTTTGTGTGATCCATCACAACGGGCTCGGCCTCAAAAGGGAAAATATTGATTATTGGGACTGAAAATAAAGAAAAATTATCCGGCGATACATTTGGAAAATCAAAGGAAGGCTCCTTGAATTCAAATACAATGTCAAACTGATTTTCCTCTGGTTTATTTTTCCAATTCTTTAAGCCGGATAATTCAAAAAATAAAAATTTCTGGGGAAAAATAAAATATTCCTGTAAAAGGGAAAATCCGGAAAAAGATTGAGCCGGATAAGAAAAAAGAGAATTGGCTTTTTCAAACCCAAGAGATTTAAAATCATTTTCAGGCAGGATATAAGCTTCCGGATTGTTTGGTGTAACAATTTTAATTTTGGAAATAAATTGTGTAAAACAGGCAAAGATATTAGATGTTTTTGCATATGAGCCGGAAAGAAAAAAGGACAGCTTGTCCGGATCCCACTGGGACAGAGAAATCCCTGCAAGTTTAAAGGAAAGGGATATTTTATATTCCTTTTCCCTGGTCAGACTTTTGGCTGATACAATTTTCAGGGGATGGACATCAAGATCAAAACAGGTCTGAAACATGCATTTTATGCCGTTTTTTTCTTTTGAAGACAAATAGGTTCCCAAAGGCACCTTGATTGTTTCAATGAGTGATGGTTTGGGTGTAAACGATATAATGGATGTGCAGGGAACCGGTTTCAGATAATGGGGATAGACAATATCCATTAACCCGTGGATAATTTCAGGGAAATCATCATCAATCTTATGCTGAAGGTGACCCGTTAAAAATGCGGTTCCTTCGAGGAGTCGCTCCACATCCGGATCGACGGATTCACTGGCCAGCATGGGAGCCGCTGCAGGATGTGCCTGGGAAAATTCTTTGGCAAGTTTCCTTAATTTATGCAGCTCATTTTGATAATATTTATTAAACAATTCTGTTTCCCTGTCTATTTATACTTATCTTGCCCCCTGGCCGGACAGATGTTTCAAAAAATATTGGAACATTTTTCTGTCTTGCAAGAACACCTTCGAGGCTGAAATGAATCGTTAAGACATCTTTTTTATCAGATTCAATTTTTACTTTTATCTTTGATAATCGCTTCTCGTATTTTTTTACAGCAGTCAGAACAGCTTTTTCAATATTTTTAATAGTTTCTGACAGACCACCGCCGGCAAAAACAGTCATGTCCGGCATGCCGTAATCATCGGCAATCTGAACACTTCCCATATTCGTATTTAGTAATTTTTTCAAATGGGTCATGATTGAACGCATTTCGATTTCAACGGGGTTCTCCTGAATCTCTTCTTCCCCGGTTGATTCAAGGGCATCAATACGTTCAAGCAGAGTGAGTTCATACATGCAAGGATACCTTATTTGTTAGCAACAACTCCAGATGTTTAGGATGAAGGCTGTTAGACATTGCGCATGAATCGTAATAGTGCAGCCCGGACGTTTTTATGCCCCCACCATTTTCAAGTCCCATTAAAGAGGTATCCGGCTCATCTAAATACCCCAAACGCCTGTCCAAGCCTAACTGGTTTTATCCTGTATATCAATATGTCATTTTGACAAACAGTTCAAACGCCCTGAGTTTCACTTGATCGCGTTGGATCTTCCCTTATAGTCTAAAGCCTCACAGCCTATCCATCTGAAAAGTTGCATTTGTTATTTATAAACCCGTGAATTTTTATTAAGCGGGTTTTAAAAAGTCATCCTCGGATTCCGTGCCTGCAATTTCATGCCTCCAGGAAATCTTTGAATAAGTAAACTTTACGGATTCCATATCTTTATAAGGTTCATTACCCACAACAAAATTCAAAGGATTGTACTCCTGCATCTCGACAATAATGGCATCCGTCAGTGTTATGATATAATAAAGTTCCTCTTTCCCCTCAGAGTTGATACGATAGAAGTTGTGCACAGTATCAACATGTTCACCTGTGCAGCATGCCTGAAATAATAACGGTGAACTTGGATCCTTATGTTTGACTATCTCGAAAGGTCTATGAATACGTTGCCCCACCGGTAGCCCTGACTGAGGGTTTATTGGTATGTCTACTTTGTGATCAATGCTGTAAACTACAATCAGATCTTCTTTTCCTTCTACTTGACAATCTCCCTTTAGTTCACCTTGTGTTTTCCCGGTTATCTTTATGTACGAAGTCATTGCCATGGTTTTATTCTCCTTTGATTAAAAGTTATGATTTATCAAGTTTTCCAACAAGAGATAGTGTGAAAGATGCCCCCATATATTTGAAATGAGGCTGGACTTTCATGGAACACATGAACCAACCAGGTTCTCCCTCAACATCTGACACTTCTATCTGTGCCTTTCTTAAGGGCCGTCTGCTTCTTACACCAGGTCCTGGTGTTTCCTGGTCGGAAACATATTGCCGGATCCAGTTATTTAACTCATTTTCAAGCTCCCCTCTGTCTTTCCAGGTACCGATATTTTCTCGTTGAATAACTTTCATGTAATGTGCCAGCCTGCCCACAACAAAATTATAAGGAAGCTGGGTTCCCAGTTTGTAATTGAGTTCGGCGGCTTTTCCTTCTGCAGAATTGCCGAAATTTTTTGGTTTCTGTACCGAATTTCCGGAAAAGAACGCTGCATTATCACTGCCTTTTCTCATTGTAAGGCCGATAAAGCCTTCCTCGGCCAGCTCAAATTCTCTCCTTTCCGAGAGCATGACTTCTGTGGGTATTTTTGTTTCAATTCCCCCCATTGATTCATATTGATAAAGAGGAAGATCTTCAACAGCTCCACCACCCTGGGGACCGATAATATTGGCGCACCAGCGAAATTTGGCAAAACTTTCGGTCATTCTGGATGCAAACGTAAATGCGGCATTGCCCCAGAGAAAATCATTGTTACCTGCTGTAACATCTTCTGCAAAATCAAAACTCTTGGCTGGAACCGTGTCCTGACCATAGGGAAGCCGCAGCAGAAAATGTGGGACGGTAAGCCCGATGTTTCTTGAATCTTCTGATTCGCGAAAAGATTGCCATTTGGCGTATTGAGGGCCTTCAAATATTGAGTTGAGATCTTTTAGGTTTGGAAGCCCTTCAAAACTGTCAAGACCGAAAAACTGCGAGCCTGCGGCAGAAATAAACGGCGCATGGGACATGGTTGATACGCTTGCAATGTCCTGAAGCAGAGCAATATCCTGGGGTCCTGGTCCGAATTCATAATTTCCCACCATCAAGCCATAGGGCTGCCCACCAAATTGGCCGTATTCAGCCGTATAGGCAGTCTGGTAAAGACCTGATTTTGTAATTTCAGGCGCATCCTCAAAATCATCCAATAGGTCCTGCTTTGAAGCGTTTAAAAGTTCAATTTTGGTATTTTCCCTGAAATTCGTATGATCCACCAGATATTTAAGTGAGCGCCAGGAGGATTCAATTTTTTGAAAATCCTTATTGTGAAGTATGGCATTCATTTGAAGGCTTAGCTTTGAATCAATGCTGGAAATCATTTCATCAATCAGGTCTTTGCTTATTTTTATGCCTGCACGTTCCGGTTTGAGAAGCTCGTCAAGAAACGCCTGAACGCCCTGTTTTGTTATGTCGTAACCTTCCTGATTCGGTTTCAGACGTGTTGCCTGAACAATTTCATCCAGAAGAGAAAGCTCCTCTGTGGTGGAGACCTGTTCTTGTCCCTCTGCTTTTTTTTCTTGTTCTGCCATTATTGAATCTCCTTTATTCGTCAACACCCAATTCTTTTAGAATTCTTTCCTTTGCTCCATCATCCTTAACAAGTTCATTCAGCTTTTTCTTGAATTCAGGAACATTTCCCAGGGGGCCTTTAACTGCCTTAAGTGCATTTCTCAAATCCACCAGTTTTTTTAATTCAGGAACTTTATCAACAATGGCATCAGGATCGAAATCCTTAAGACTGTTAAAATTCAGTTTAACAGCCATCTGTTCACCAGGCTCAGCTGAAAGTTTGTTGTCGACAACCGCATCTAATGAAATATTGTAGGAATCCAGGACATCGTTAAAATTATCCTTATCAATATTAATTGCTTTTCTGTCTTCAATCGGCGTTTCATCTTCTGCCATGGTAAAATCCCCCATAACTAAAACTTTCAAGGGAAGTTCCACTTCTTCCTTTGCATCTCCCGTGGCAGGTTTGTAAGTAATATTAACCCTCTCCTTTGGTGCTACTGACGCTTCTTTAGCCATAGATTACCTCCTTGTTATTGGTTTATAAAAATTACTGGTTTATAAAAATCAAACAATTTGTAAAGCCTTTACCGGATCAAGCATGGAAATTCTTTTAATGATTGTTTCAATCAATTGTTCATGCTGACCTTTTTTTTGAAGCCGGAGACCTGTTAAAACCAGAGACAAGGCTTTAATGGCATTTTCAGGCTCCCATGTTTCCAAATTAAATTTATTAATATTTTCTAAAATATCATCAATATATGATGCTGCTATTTTTAGCTGTTTTGAATTGATCAATAACTGGCACAATCCTGTTTTCCACAAAAATCGTTCCCGTTCTGATTTGGCTTTTAACAGATGTTCTTGAAAAAGCAAAAGGGCTTTGTCCAGTTGTTTTTCTTTAATCAATTGTTGTGCAGCAATCATTTGCTGTGAAATGATTTGATTGATGCCGCCAGTCCCTCCTGCATCACTGGAATCGGTTTTGCCTGCATCTTTGGACTTAAGTTGTTTGATCCATTCAAGAGTCGCAGAATCGGCAAATGGTGTTCCATCTGAAAATGAAAGTTTTTCAATTCCTTTAAGCGTTTGAACAAACAATGCTGTTTCAGCTTCAATTACCAGGGCAACCTCAGGATGATTCATCTGTTCCATGCTCTCAGCCACATAGCGACTCAAATCCAGCCAGAAAAGGAACTGTCTGACCCTGCCTTCGCATGAATCAGTCAGAGCCTCCCAATTACCTGAATCATATAGCCCTGTTATTGAGGATATAATCTGGTCATCCGGCGGGGGGATCATTGTTTTTCCACCTGTTGCTACGGGCAGTTTATCCAGGGTTGCCCATGCTGCAATTCTGCTCAGCCGATAGGGTAAAGGCTGATACTTATTTTTTTTTTTCAGACCGGATATTGATTTGCCAAGAATACTTAATCCCTGCCCAACCATTGCCGAGGCATCAGTGTCAGAATCCAACAGCGGTTCAGCAATCATTTTTTTTGTAGCCGGCTGTCCTTTTGACGTGCCTGTTCCTGGCTCTGGCGCATTTTCCCCCGCGGCTTCTATGGCTTTTTCAGAAATTGTCTCCTTGATTCTTTTTATCATGGGAATCAAAAGAGGAGCATCTTCCATGGATTCCCCTAAAAATTTATCAATAAAGTTCATATCATCAATAAGGATGTCACGTTTTTCTTTTTCCCAGATAACCGGATCAACACTCGATATGAACTCAATTGTTTTTTCTGACCACCAGGCAATGATACCTCTTCTGCCCTTCATTCGTTTTTTGGGAGGGAACATGGTTTCCCAGTAATTTTTCAGAAGCTCTTTTAAAACATGGATGCCCTGGCACAGGCCTTCCAGGCCCTGTGTTTTCATCAGACCATAATTCAGATAGCTTACCACCTGTAGATGTTTTGATTCTTTTTCAAGGATTTGGACGGACAGATTAATCACTGTATCCCAATTAATGCCGGAACTGACGGAAGGGGAGCTCAGCTTGGCAATTTCCTGTGAAAGAGATTCAAAACTAGGCTCATATTTCACATCTTTTCCGGCAGGGGCATCTTCCGATATCGGGGTATTTCCTAACTTAATAATCTCCATAATGGATACTCTTATTTAATTTCATTATTTATGGAGGCAAACTTCCTGATCCAGGGAGAATATCTGGAAGCAGAATCAGACAAGTCTTCCAATGATTTTTGAGCGCTTTGAAAAGTAGCAAATGATCCAAAAATCAGATTATATGTTTTTTGACCGTTTAACTGGCTTTCATAAATAGCAGCATTCTCAAGCAGACTGTTTTCCTCTGCAAACTCAATTATTTTTTCTTTATGAGGCCCCAGCATGACATGAAGGGTATAGTGGGTTGTTTCCTGTTTGAGTATCCAGTCTTCTGCCTGTATAGAATTATTATCATGAACCTCTTTTTCAGATGATGATTTAACCGGTTGCGCATTAACCTCATCTTTAACTTTGTCTTTAACCTGCGGGACCTGGGTGTTATCAAATTTTGGAACAGAATTTTCATTGGTATTTTCTGCTTTTTCAATATCAACTCTGTCCAATAAAGGAAGATCACCTGTGAATTCATAGGAAAGCGTTATTGCTGAAATGTCTTTTTCCATTAAAGCTTCTCTTTGTTCAGGAAATTCATCACTGATAAACGTTCTGGAATCATAGTTGAAATCTTTTACAAACTCAAAAAAGGTTTGATACTCTTTCAACAGGCTTATTTCAGGAAATTGTATGGTCAACACCACCTTGCCGCAGTTTGCAGGTTCCCAGTTAAATTTCATGGATTCAGGATAGTTATTGTTTTCAAAACGAATAACTAAATCTTTGCATTGCATCCATATAATACTTGCAACAGGTTTCACCTTTGCAGATGCATTCACTTCCATGGGAAGTGTTTTCATTGAAAGGATGTATTGATCTTTCAACCTGATTTCCGGTTTCTGTTTTTTAATCGGTGGTGCTTTTTCTACGGGTTTTTCCACTATCGGATATTTGCCGGTTTTCTGCCTGTAATTCTTGAATATGAAATCAGGAATGACCGGGGGCCGCCGATCCAGAAAATTCAATACTGGTTCAATGTCATTGACCTCATAAGAAACTGTTATGTCAGTTACATTATTATTGGTTAAATATCCGGCATGCTCCGGGAAATCAGTAACATTGAATATTTTTGTGCCGTCTTGAAAGTCCGACAAAAACTGGGCAAACCCTAACCGGCCTTTATATTTTTTTTGCAGTAATGAGTCTCCGAACTGTATTTCCAAAACAACATCGCCACAGGTTCCCGGCCGCCAGGTGAATTTTTGTGTCTCTGGAAAATTGGTATTGACAAGCTGTGTCTTTTCATCTGCACATTCCATCTTCAGGGTATTTGAATAGGGTCTTATCCTGGCTTCATTGTTTACGCTTATGGGCAGAGTTGTGATTGAAACTATGTATTCATCCTGCTGCTCCAGGGTAAGCTGCTCTCCTTTATTTAATAATTTAAAAAACCGGTTGTTGAAAGGAAGATTAAGACCAAATGCATTTTTGGATGAAAAACCGGTTTTGTTCTGGCCAATAAAGGCAGATGCCTCTTCATTGATAAATTGCCAGATGACACCAGTACTCTTATCAAACATGATGGAATAATATTTATCCGGGTCAATACTATAGGCTGCACTTAAAACAATCTCTTCCCATTTATCCTGTAAATATTTTACACTTTGATGAATGCCGTATTCAGCAAGAAAATCAAAAGGTCCCTTTATTAAATTCTGGACAACGGGAGATACATCGTTCTGTATTAAAAAAGAATTTAATTTTAATAAATTATCATAGGTCAGGTTGAAAGGCTCCTGCTGTTTAGACGGGTCAGACAATGCTTTGAAAAAATCTGCAAACATGTGAAAGCCTTTTTCACTATACGATGTTGCCGAAGCTATTGTTTTAAGGCTGTCGGCATAATCATTCCACACTTCGGCAAATTTCAATTTATATTCAAGATCAGCTGCATGATTCTTGTTGATGGGCTTATAAATTTTTTCTGATGTTTTTCCTAATTTTTCTGAAATTTTTTCCTTTGTGAGTGAAAGTTTGGCCATGAATGACCCCTCTTTTTTTTCCACCTCCGTTTGGGCCAGATATTTGATCTCTTTGAGTGTTACAACTGTTCCTGCCCAGGCAGGTTCAAGGTTAATCTGGGATTTGATCCATTCAAACTCATCCCCCATCTTTGCCATAAGCAGGAAATAAGGATTCTGATCCGTGGTCATTAAGGTCCCTAAATCTGTCCAGTTATCAATCAGGGATTTCCAGTTTCTGCCGTGAGGAAACACTGAAGCGAAATCAAACCATGCCCGGTAAAATTCCTTTGCATACCATGCCCAGAAATCGTTCTCCATTTGCAAAAAATCATCCTGGCTGGCAAAGGCCTTTTGAATCATCTGAATGAATTGACTTATCTCTTGTCTTCCTGTCCGGGTAAAAGCCCCATTAACATGTGCCTTTGAGTCCAGTTTGGACTGATTAATTTGATACCCTTTTAAAAAAGTAAAAATATCAATATCAGGGGTTAAACACACCAGACGGCTCAAAAGCCAGTTAAAACTGTCGCTGTTAACAGCAATTTGTGACAAGGTTTTTTGAAATACCTCAAGTTTTCTAACAAAGTAAGAATGATCATCATTCCAGGTTAGGTAGGAATAATAAATATTGACAAATTTTGAGGCAACAGCTTTTGGTATGCCGGGATCAAGAGAGGGGAGTAAGTTGCGGATAGTTTTTTCAAACTCTTTTTTATCGGGAAAAGAATCATTCTGAATCGCCTTTTTCAGAATAGTAATTCTTTGAATCGTATAAACAGCCCTTTCAACAATATCTTCATCAGACGTCATGGAATTGGTGGTTTTGATTTTTTCAAAAAAAAGATCATCCATTAGGTCTACAACATTTTTTCCGGCATCATTAACAAATTTTTCTTTTAAGTTTTTTTCAAGCGCAAGACTCTGATTCAGGCCCAGCCTGGGAAGTATCCAGTTATCATTACTGGTTTGAAGTTTTTCGATTTCAAATCTTTGCCTGTCAAGAAGAAGAATTGTTTCAGCTGTATTGGATACCATTGATTGGGTTTTAAAAAAACCGGGGTCAAAACTGTTTAGCGCCCTTACATTATTAAAATAAGAAAATGCCATAACCCCGCTCATGGCCAGGCAGATCAACATAAGTGAAAAAATACCAAGGGTGAGTGTTGTTTTTCTCCACATGATAAATTCAGACAACGGCGAAAAAATATTTCTGTCTTTGGGTAAAATGGCACTGAAAAAACTTCTTAGAAAAAATCCCTTGTTCTGATCCACAGATACTTCATTATTATATGTGATGCCAGTGGTCTTTAAAAATTCTGACCCGGGTTGTCCTTTTCTGCAGGCACTGGAAAAATAGATCCCTCGAAAAAGCGGGGTTGCCTGATAAATATCATCCCCAAATAGAGACTGAACATAGGATTCCAGGCCAGGTTTTAAGTTCATAA
>JACNHV010000365.1 GCA_014383445.1 Candidatus Desulfobacula maris
TGCGGTTTCACCCTTTCCCACAAGTCAATCTTTAATTCAAAAAGAAAAATCATGGCCTGTTCAACTTTTCACAACCCAGCTTGTTTCCATCAAAATGATAGATTGTAATCAAAAATACGGAGTTGTGCCTTAAGACCTTTTATCAATCTCTCATTATTTTTTATAAAAAGAATATTAAGTTGAATTTCAAATCTGAAACTGAAAAATTTATCCATACCATATACTGTATCATGGAAAATCTTGAGCAGCCCAGACTGGTGGATGAAGCGCTCGGTAATTTGTCGAATTTGACTCCTGACAGATAATACCATCAATTAACACCATGGCATTACTCATTTGTCTCAAGTACATCGTCTGTCAAAACCTGAGACTGTCAGATCTCATCTGAACTATTTCAGTCTATCATTGTTGGGTTTGGATATTGATAAATCTTTTGATCTGATAGGCTTTCCCAGATATTGAAAAATACAATATATTGTGTCTGGTATTCTGTAACCCTTTTTAAATGATTTTAGCGGTTGGCCTCCTCATCTCTTAATACACGCCTCAAAACTTTGCCCACATTGGATACAGGAATCTCATTTCTGAATTCAATCAACTTGGGCCTTTTGTACCCGGCCATATTTTCTTTGCAGAATTGCTGCATTTCTTCTATGGTCGCGCTCTGACCCTCTTTTAATTTTATAAATGCTTTTACCTTTTCCCCGCTTCTTTTGTCAGGAATACCCACAACAGCTACCAATTCAACTTTGGAATTTGTATACAATATATCTTCCACATCCCTTGGATAGACATTAAAACCGCCTACAATAATCATATCCTTTTTACGATCCGTTATTGTGACGTACCCATCTTCATCAACATTTCCAATATCACCCGTGAGAAAAAATTTTTTCCCGTCAATCCGCCTGAAAACGTCCTCGTTGGCTTCCGGCCTTTTCCAATAGCCTTTCATCACCTGTGGTCCGCAGACGGCAATTTCACCGTCTTCATTTTTTTATCCCTTTTGCCGCTGTTAAGTAATAATACCTGACTGCTGAGCAAAGCGCCATCACATTACTATGTTTGGATTTAACCTCCCCGGCACAAAACTGCCCAAAAGGCTGACTTGCCTTACTCTTAAAAGAATATCCACGGGAGCCCCGGCAAGATTTTCCAAAATTTTTCTGTATAATCCTCTACACCATTTTTTCTGGGAATAGAAGGTCTCATTTTGCAACTCCTTGTGTACTGACAATTAAAAGCCAATAGTATATTGTTCTTTTAATATTTCCAATTCATCAAAATTGATGTAAATTCTGATACGGATCGTGTTAATTACTCTTAAATAAAGATAGACGGAGACATCAATGCCACTAAAAACTGGTAAAGCATATATAGAATCTTTAAAGTCATTAAACCTTAAAACCAATATAATGGGTGAACAAAAGGATCGTCTTACTGGAAACAGTCTTATATCTCCTTCACAAAAGGCGGTTGCCTTCACTTTTGATGCAGCCTGTTCTCCGGACACTCAAGAACTTTTCTGTGCCGAATCTTCCCTTTTCAATGATGTTGTAAATCGATTCAGCCATCTTCACCTGAGCACAGAAGATCTTATCAACAAAGTTAAAATGCAAAGATACTGCGGTGTTAAAACAGCCTGTTGTTTTCAAAGATGTGTGGGGCTTGATGCTGCCAATGCAATTTTCAGCACCACATTCGAATGTGACAAAAAACATGGGACGCAATACCATGAGAGGTTTAAAGACTATTGGAAATGGATACAAAAAGAGGACATGGTCGTTGACGGCGCCATGACCGATCCAAAAGGCGACAGGGGCAAACGACCGACGGATCAGGTTGACCCGGACCTTTATCTTCGAATAAAAGAACGAAAGCCGGGCGGCATTGTCATCAGCGGCGCAAAAATTCATCAGACCGGAATGCTCAACTCCCATGAAATCCTGGTGATGCCAACCATAACCATGCGCAAAGGAGAAGAAGCCTGGGCTGTCTGCTGTGCCGTCCCTACTGATGCAAAAGGAATTAAATACATATATGGCCGCCAGGCCAGTGATACCAGAAAACTTGAAGAGAATGCCATGGACATTGGAAACCCGACTTTCGGCGGCCAGGAGGTTATGACGATTTTTGATGATGTTTTTGTACCATCAGAAAGGATATTCATGGACGGCGAAATCGATTTTTCAGGTATTCTGGTGGAACGGTTTGCCTCTTATCACCGGCAAAGTTATGGCGGCTGCAAGGCAGGCGTGGGTGATGCGCTGATAGGTGCCACAGCATTGATCGCCAAAATGAACGGAGTAGAAAACGCAAGTCACATTAAAGATAAAATCGTGGAAATGATTCATTTAAACGAAACCATTTACGCCTGCGGCATTGCCTGCTCCGCCACAGGTGAAAAAACACTGTCCGGTAATTATCTTGTGAACCTGCTTTTAGCCAATGTCTGCAAACTGAATGTGACACGGTTTCCGTATGAATTGGCCAGACTGGCCACAGATATTGCCGGAGGCCTCTTAGGCACCATGCCCTTTGCGGTAGACCTGGAAGACCCGGTTACAGGACCCTATATAAAAAAATATCTGGCTGCTAATCCCGACTACAACACAGTTGATCGAATGAAGGTTTTCCGCTTGATTGAAAACCTGGTCGCCGGATCGGGTGCAGTGGGTTATCTGATAGAATCCATGCATGGTGCAGGACCTCCAGCGGCTCAAAGAATCATGATAGGACGTCAGGCGTTACTGGAAGACAAAATAGATCAAATCAAACTATTACTTGATATCCAATAATGGCTTAAAAAGGGAAAATCTTACTTTTTTAGATTTTTTATTCAAGATGTGACATTATAATGCTCACTCTTCATATGAAAGTAACTCAATTGCCGCTGCTTCCAAACTGATAGGTATGAGGGCTTCATACGCTGGAGATGAGTGCCAATTATTCAGCGCTTTTGAATCAGGGAAACGGATGACTACCGTGTCATTGTTTTCATGGTTACCTGAAAGAACTGAACAAAGCCTGCCCCTGGAAATTAACTCTGCTCCCCATGGTTCTAATGCAGCAGGCACTTTACTTCGGTATTGAGCCCACTTCTCTTTATCCCTCACTGTAATGTGGCAATAAGGTATGCATTATTCATTCTTGGTCCTTTTGTGAATTTTTGAATTTATTCATATTTAATTTGTCATTAATTAAGCATTGTATAATTATCGCTCTAATAATATAAATATTAAGATTTAATAAATATACTCATTATTATATAGCAAAGTATAAAAGAGAGGTCCAATTATGACAAAGGAATTGGCAGACAGAAGGGATATAGATTTTGTTATATGGGAGCAGCTTGAATGTGAGAAACTCCTTGATGAGAAGTTCTTTTCAGGGTTTAACAGAAAAACCTGTGAAATGATTATCACTGAGGCGCGCAAATTGGCCGTCAAAGAGCTGCTTCCGACATTGAAAGATGCAGATGAGATCGGGGTCCTGTTTGACAATGGCAAGGTAAACGTCCCTGAATCATTCAAAAGACCTCATGCGCTTATCCTTGAGGGGGACTGGGGCAATCTCGTGGCAAGGACGGAAATGGGCGGCCAGGGAGCGCCGCCTTTTATAGCCGCAGCATCCTGCGAGTATTTCATGGGCGGAAACTGGGCGCTTTTTACCTATGCGTCAATGGGCATCAGTACTGCCAACATGATTCAGAATTACGGAACGGCCGAACTTATTGATACATATGTGAAACGCATTGTTTCAGGAGAATGGGGAGGAACCATGCTTCTGACCGAGTCCGGTGCCGGAAGTGATGTAGGTGCCCTTGAATCCACAGCCGTGAAAAATAATGACGGCACATACTCTCTTACCGGAAACAAGATATTCATAACCAATGGTGAACATGATCTGTGCGATAACATCATCCATCCGGTTCTGGCCAGGATTCAAGGTCATGAAAGCGGAACCAAGGGGATCTCTATATTTATTGTTCCCAAATACCTTGTCAATGAGGACGGAAGTTTAGGGGAAAGAAACGATATCTTTTGTACAGGAGTCGAAGAAAAACACGGAATCCACGGCAGTGCCACATGCAGTATGAGCTTGGGATCAAAAGGCAAATGCACAGGATTTCTTCTTGGCCAGGAAAAATCAGGTATGAGGATCATGTTCGACATGATGAATGAATCTCGCATGGCAACTGGCCTCCAGGGACTTTCTTATGGGGCGGCTGCGTATGCCCTTGCAGTGAATTATGCCAGGCAGAGAATTCAGGGAAAGGATCTTGAGAGTTTTTTTGATAAAAACGCTGAATCTGTCTCCATTATTAACCATCCTGATGTCAGAAGAAATCTGATGTGGATGAAATCTTATGTCGATGGGATGCGCAGTTTTTTTTACTACATGACAACGTTGAGAGTAAAGGCCCAGGCTGCGGAATCAGAAAAACACAAGAAGCTCTGGTCAGGAATATTTGAACTTCTCACTCCCATTATTAAGGAATATCTGGCTGTAAAAGGCCATGATATCTGTATCCAGGCCATGCAGGTCTTCGGCGGCGCAGGATATACCAGAGATTATCCTGTGGAACAATATGCAAGGGACTGCAAAATC
This sequence comes from Candidatus Desulfobacula maris, assembly GCA_014383445.1. GTDB lineage: Bacteria > Desulfobacterota > Desulfobacteria > Desulfobacterales > Desulfobacteraceae > Desulfobacula > Desulfobacula maris. Next base: position 4,612 of record JACNHV010000365.1, read on the forward strand.
GCATCCATCTATGAAGGAACCAGCGGGATCCAGGCCATGGATCTTATGGCACGAAAGCTTCCCATGGAGAAAGGCATGGTTTTTATGGAATTCATGGGAGAAATTCAAAAGACCATTGCCCGGGCAAAGGAGACGGAAGAGACAAAAAACCTTGCCCTTACACTTGAAAAAGCAGTGAATCGAATGGGAGAAGTGGCCCTGCGCCTTGGCAGTATTGCCATGGATGGAAGGATCAAACCTGCCATGGCCCACTCCCTGCCTTTCCTCCATGCCATGGGAGATGTGATTATGGCCTGGATGCTTCTCTGGCGTGCGGTTATAGCTGTACCTAAAATTGAAAAAGCCAGGAAAAAAGATCTTTGCTATTACCAGGGCCAGATCAAGACGGCTGATTTTTTTATCAATACGCTTCTGCATGAAACCTTTGGAAAGTTTGATTCCATCCAGGGAACCTGTAGTGCAGCTATTGATATCCCTGATGATGGTTTTGGATGTTTATAACCAATTATTTATCAATTCTAAAATGGAGTTTGTAATGGACATTTCAACACTAAAAAATATTGCAGTAATTGGTGCGGGTGACATGGGCCACGGGATAGCTGAAGTAGCACTTATTGCAGGCTATAAGGTTTATTTACATGACATTGCCCCTGATTTTTTGGAACGTGGGGTATCACGAATGATGGAAAGCCTTGAAAAGTTGGTGGCAAAAGGCAAAGTCGATAAAGATCATTTTGAAAAAATAAAAGATGAATTGCTTGTTTCCTGTATTGAGATCAAAGATGCAGTTGAAACAGCTGACCTGATCATCGAGGCTGTCCCGGAAATAATGGCCCTGAAAAAAAAGATATTTGAACAAGTGGAAGCCCATGCGCCAGAACATGCGATTATTGCTTCCAACACCTCCACCATGAAAATTTCAGAACTTGCTGATGTTGTAAAAAGACCGGATAAATTTTTAGGTCTTCACTATTTTAATCCGGCAGTTTTAATGAAGCTTGTGGAAGTGATTCGCGGAGACAAGACTTCTGATGAAACCATGCAGATAGGATATGATTTTGTACTGAAGAATGCAAAGGTACCTGTACGGGTTGAAAAAGATTCGCCCGGATTTATTGTGAACCGGGTACAGGCACCGGCAGTTGTTCTGCTGAACAGCATACTGGACCAAAACATCGCACTGCCTGAAGAGATTGATGCCGTCATGCGTAAACTAGGCCTGCCAATGGGGCCTTTCGAAACTATGGACTATACCGGCCTGGATATTAATGTTGATGGTGCAGATTATTTTGCTAAAGCAATCCATCCGGATTTCAAGGCTGGAAAAATAATTTCAGAACTGGTAACTGCTGGAAATTTCGGGAAAAAAACTGAAAAAGGAATTTTTGACTGGTCCAATGGAAGACCTTTAATTGATCTTGAAAAAGCCACGGATAAATTTGATCCCATGGATCTTGTTGCTGTAAATGCCAATGAAGCCACCAGGATTGTTGAAAAGGGTGTTTGTACCCTGGCAGATGTGGATACTGCCATTATTAATGCCACTGGGAATCCATTCGGTTTGATTGCAATGATCAAGAATATTAAACCTGAGGAACTTGTAAAGCGCTTGGAAAATCTGGCAGATCAGTTTAACAAGGAAATATTCAAACCCACTGATATGATAAAAAAAGGGGGTTATATTCCAAAAACTCCCAAAACCATTCATGTGGAAAAAACCGGATATGTTGCCACAATAACCATTGATCACCCGCCGGCAAATTCCTGGAACCTTGAGACCATGAACCAGTTTGAAAAGGCTGTGGATGAAGTTGAAAACGACAAGGAGGTAAGAGTTGTTATTCTCACCGGTGCCGGTGAGAAATGTTTCTCAGCCGGATTTGACATTAGCGATGCAGTCAATGTTGCTGAAATCAGCAAAAAAGGACGTATCCTTTGGCAACGAATCGATCAATTTCCCAAACCGATTATTGCGGCCTTAAACGGTTTTGCAATGGGCGGTGGGCTAGAACTGGCCATGTGCTGTCATTTCAGAATTATGGCCGGCCACCCCAAAAATAAAATTGGACTAACAGAACTTAATTTGGGCATTCTACCGGGTTGGGGCGGTACACAGACACTTTCTCGGATAGTGGGTAAAACCAAGGCGTTGGAGATGATACTTTTCAGTGAGCGTATTGATGCCAAAAAGGCATTGGAAATAGGTCTCATCAACAAGATTTCAACTCTTGAAAATTTGAAAAAAGATACAATGGCGCTTGCTGAAAAATTGGCTGAACGCCCTCCCATTGCTGTCGCTGGAGTCCTTAAAGCAATGTCTGCCGGAGAATATGAAGGAAGGACAAAAGGCTGGGAGGTTGAAGCCCATTATGTTGGACTGGCCAGTCAATCAGCCGATGCCCGGGAAGGATTTATGGCTTTTTTTGAAAAACGCACACCAAACTTCAAAGGAGAATAATTTGGCGACCATTTGCCTATTTATGCACAAAAAAGACCTCTGATCCTTTCCCAGAAAAGTGGAAACGAAGTTAAGCTACTTTTGATAAAATCTATCAACTCGAAATTCTGATTGATTGAACTCAAGTATTAGTATCCTAAATAAAAATTTTATATAGGAGAAATTTGTTAAAGATATCTGTTGTATTCATGATATTTCCTGTGCACGAAAAATTTGAATAACACTCGATCTTCAAGTTTTTAATTCCATGATCATGCTACCCGCCGGTATTTCAAAGCTGGGGTTGCCTCAAGCTTGCCAATATCCTAATTGATCATGTGCTTTTTTGAGGGATGCATATATACCACATTATTTTCCAGAGCCTTTGCAAATTCTTTAAACCGCTCAATTGGGGCATCAGACATGATGATCTTTTCAAATGTAGACAGTAGACCCTCAACCTTAATCTTTTCCGTCAGGCTGCCCACAGTATATGCGGGAAGTTTGTTTTCTATCCGGGCCGGTTGGGCAGGATGAAAAAGGAGGTCGCCAATGAAACTAAATTTAAAATTCTAAATCATCGATTAGATTTTTTCGGTATATGCAGCAATTGTTTGGCAGAAAAAGTTTAATATATTTTTTTGTCATAAATTGATAATAATTAGTATATAGTATTTAATGTCAATAACCATAAGAATAAGGAGGTTAGTATGTCCAATGAAGAAAGCAAGTGCCCGGTAACGGGAGCATCTAAAAAACCCATTGTCGGTGGTGGTACCTCGAATCGGGACTGGTGGCCGAACCAGTTAAACCTTAAAATTCTTCATCAGCACTCTTCCATGAGCAATCCCATGGGCGAGGAGTTTAACTACGCGGAGGAATTTAAGATACTTGACCTGGCGGCTTTGAAGAAAGATCTCTATAAGCTGATGACCGACTCTCAGGAATGGTGGCCGGCCGACTACGGTCACTACGGGGGGCTTTTCATTCGGATGGCGTGGCACAGCGCAGGCACATATCGTATGGGCGACGGCCGCGGTGGAGCAGGATCCGGCAATCAGCGATTGGCACCTCTCAACAGCTGGCCTGACAACGTGAACCTCGACAAGGCGCGCCGGCTGCTCTGGCCCATCAAGCAGAAATACGGCAACAAGATCTCATGGGCTGACCTCATGATCCTCGCTGGCAACTGTGCTCTGGAATCGATGGGATTCAAGACGTTTGGTTTTGCCGGCGGACGTGAGGACGTCTGGGAACCGGAAGAGGATATTTACTGGGGGACTGAGACAGAATGGCTTGGTGACAAACGTTACTCTGGTGATAGGGACCTTGAGAATCCTCTTGCTGCCGTGCAGATGGGCCTGATCTACGTGAACCCGGAAGGACCAAACGGCGAACCAGATGCGGTCGCCTCCGGCCGGGATGTTCGAGATACCTTTGCCCGCATGGCCATGAACGACGAAGAGACCGTTGCGCTCGTTGCCGGCGGCCACACCTTCGGCAAATGCCATGGTGCTGGCGATGCGTCTAATGTGGGTCCTGAACCAGAAGCCGCCGGTATTGAGGAACAGGGACTCGGTTGGAAGAGCAGTTTCGGCAGCGGCAAGGGGGTCGACACGATCAGCAGCGGTATCGAGGGCGCGTGGACGGCAAAACCGACCCAGTGGGATATGGGCTATTTTGATCTGCTGTTCGGCTATGATTGGAATTTGGTAAAAAGCCCTGCCGGAGCCTATCAGTGGGTCCCGGTCAGTCCGGATAAAAAGGATCTCGCACCAGCCGCTCACGATCCGTCGAAACGGGTTACGACCATCATGACCACGGCAGATCTCTCTCTGAGAATGGATCCAATTTATAAACCCATTGCTAAGCGCTTCCACAAGAACCCGGAGGAATTCGCTGACGCATTTGCCCGGGCGTGGTTCAAGTTGACTCACCGAGACATGGGCCCCCGCTCACGCTATCTCGGCCCGGAGGTTCCGGAGGAGGAACTGGTATGGCAAGACCCGGTGCCCGCAGTCGATCATGAACTAATCGACGTACAGGACATCGCAGACCTCAAAGACAAGATTCTCGATTCAGGACTGTCTGTCTCTCAACTGGTCTCCACGGCCTGGGCGTCTGCGTCGACGTTCCGTGGTTCCGACAAGCGCGGCGGTGCCAACGGGGCGCGTATCCGTCTTGCACCGCAGAAGGATTGGGAAGTGAACCAGCCTGAGCAACTTGCAGCTGTGCTTCAGAGCCTTGAGGAAATCCAAGAGGCGTTCAACGGCTCGCAATCAGGCGAGAAAATGGTTTCCCTCGCCGATTTGATTGTCCTGGGTGGATGCGCTGGTGTAGAGCGGGCGGCCAAGAATGCCGGTCGCGATGTGACCGTTCCTTTTACGCCAGGACGTACAGATGCGTCTCAGGAGCAAACCGACGAGGTGTCATTCGTCGTACTCAAACCCGCTGCAGACGGATTTCGTAACTACCTCAAGACTAAATATGCAGTGTCGGCAGAGGAACTGCTGGTTGATCGGGCGCAGCTACTGACGCTGACCGCTCCGGAGATGACGGTTCTGATTGGCGGTATGCGAGTATTGAATGCCAACTTCGGACAGTCCCCGCACGGAGTATTCACCAAGAGGCCAGAGACGCTAACCAATGACTTTTTTGTGAATCTGCTGGACATGAGCACAACTTGGAAGGCAAGCTCGGAAGACGAAGATGTATTCGAGGGTCGTGATCGCGCATCGGGCGAACTCAAGTGGACCGGCACCCGTGTTGACCTCATTTTCGGTTCGAACTCCCAGCTCAGAGCACTGACCGAAGTCTATGGATGCGAGGACTCTCAGGAGAAGTTCCTGAACGACTTTGTTGCGGTGTGGAACAAGGTAATGAATCTAGACCGCTTCGACCTCACCTGATCACATTGTAAAGGTTTTCGAGATCTTCTGAAACGTATTCTGAATAGCCAGGAAGCGGCGGAAACAACCACTAATTGACGGATATTTTGAATAAGCAAGGGAGTTGTCAGCAATATAAAAAGGCTTTGTTTCAATAGAATATGAAACAAAGCCCTTTTTTTAGACTTTTATAGATGGCTGATCACAAAACCTGATCCAAAACAAAATCGTGAAGGTTGAAAACAACTCAAATGTCCAGGGCGAGCTTTTGTATCATAGGGCTCAGTCCAAATACTAATTCGGAAATACCATATACAGGTAGTTATTAAAGATTTAAAAGGAATTGATCCTTTGCTTTATGCCGCTAAAATGGCAATTGGTCCAAAGCAGCTCACTGAAAAGAAAACCACCAGATTAGCTTTAATCAATCTTTAATTCAAAAAAGTTGACAACCAGTAAACAAATAATTTATTGCATTCTCATGCTGAATCTTGATTTCATTACAAAAAAAATGCTATTGAACTCAACTTCATTATATTTGTATCTATATTTTAAGGAAACCATTTTATGCTGGACACACAAGTAAAAAACCAATTGATTAAAATCGTCGGTGTTGACAGATATCTTGATCGGCTCGAAGAAATAACCTGCTATGCCTATGATGCATTTGTAGAGGAGGCACTGCCTGATGCCGTTATTTTTCCAAAAACAACTGCAGAAGTATCAG
>JACNHV010000367.1 GCA_014383445.1 Candidatus Desulfobacula maris
TGAATGTTATCAGAGCCCTTCCTGCATGGAGTTCAACAATGGTTCTGCCATTGTCAGTTATTTCAGGGGTCTGGATCGGGCAACAGATTATGCAGTTCATGACGGCAGCTTCTGGTAATGCAGTGCTGGCATCTGGAATGGAAATCTGGGCAGAGGTGTTTTTCTTTGCGTATTTTTTATGCGTCATGCTCTATATCTGGGGAACCTGGCACAGCAATGAAATAGGAAAAGAATCCATTAAAATACAGGTAACCGGCGATCTTTCAAAGATTTCCTTTATTGGTGTGGGCGGATTAGGCATCATACTTCCACTGATTTTCACCCTGATTATGTGGGGCGGAGATACCAATGGTTTTTTGATCTTTTTAAGATTGGCTTCTGTTATTGCAGGTGATCTTGCACTTCGTTATGTCATAATGAAAAGTGCGGTGTACAAGCCCTTGATTTAGAAGATTGATTAAATGAAAAGGGCAGGCAAGAACTTGAATTCTTGCCTGCCCTTTTTTATTTTCAGGACAAATAATTTTCATGTTGAAAATATTTATAAAAATATATTCGTCTGTTCTCCGGGATTTCACAGATGTCCTGCCCCCACCCATGGCCGGCTTTTTCGAATTCTCTATGATGCGGGTGCGACATGATATCGATCAGAAGGTGTTAGGTGAGTTATTTTATCAGTATCTGAACGTGGAAGAAGATTTTATACTGGAAGGTTCCGATGTTATATGAAGATTTGTTGTGTGGTTTTGTTTGATCTATGTATGAATTAAAAAAATTCACATATTGGAGCAAAATATTACATATCGAGTTTGGAGCTGAATCTTAATAAGGAGGTCGGGTTAAAACTATTCCGCGAAAAATTGTTGACAATTCCGAAGCACGATTGTAGATTGTCGACAATTTAAAAAAATCAAACGAGAGAGGATGCTCATGAGATCCGGCCAAAAATCAGATCAAATTACAGATATCAGAGCCATTGAAATTTTAGACAATCGTGGAAATCCGACAATTCGTTGTTATGTCACCATTGATCACCGGTTTACCGGCACTGCCGATGTGCCGAGTGGTTCATCCACGGGCTCCTTTGAAGCAAAGGAACTCAGGGATGGTGGAAAACGATATAATGGTATGGGGGTTAAAACCGCCATTGGTCATATTGATAATATAATTAATCCGGCACTGATTGGTGTCCATGGTGCAAATCAACGCAATATTGATTATTTACTGAATAAGCTGGATGGAACAAAGAATAAGTCAAAACTGGGAGGCAACGCAATCCTTGCTGTGTCTTTGGCCGTGGCAAAAGCTGCGGCAAAATGGTGCCATCTTCCACTTTATAGATACCTTAACACCAATGCCCATGTATTGCCCGTGCCCCAGGCATGTCTTATTAACGGAGGACTTCATGCAGGAAATGATCTGGATATCCAGGAGTATTGCGTAATGCCCGTTGGTGCAGACAGTTTTACCCATGCAGTTCAGATCTTAAGCGAAATATTCAAGGAATTAGGGAGAATTTTGCTTAAAACCATGGGGAAAAATGCCACCAACAGCAGTGAAGATGGCGGGTTTGCGCCACCCCTTGACAGTTCGTTTAAGGCAATGGAAATTCTACAGCAGGCAGTTAAAAATTGTGGATATGAAAATGAGGTGGAGTTTGGATTGGATTTAGCCGCCAGTGGTCTTCTAAGTGAAGATGGGAAAACATATGAATTCGAAGGGAAAAGATTAACCTCTAGGGAGATGATTGATTATATCAAAGGTCTGGTCAGGCAGTTTCCAAAAATTGTATCCATTGAAGACCCCCTGGATGAAAAGGATTATAAAGGCTGGATCGCAATTACAGAAGAGCTATCAGATAAAATGATCATTGGTGACGATATTTTTGCCACCAATATTGATCGCATCAAAATGGGTGTGGAAAAGAAAATTGCCAACTCAATCCTCTGCAAGGTGAATCAGATCGGCACCATTACAGAAGCTACTGATGCTGCCATGATGGCAAAAAGCAATAGTTATCCCGTTGTTATGTCGGTTCGTTCCGGGGAAACAGAAGACTGCGTTCTGTCGGATATAAGTTGTGCGCTTAATGCCGGCCTTTTTAAAACAGGCGGTATTCGTGGCAGTGATCGGGGTACCAATTACAATCGGTTTATGGAAATTGAGTATGAGCTGGGTCCATTGGCACAATATGCCGGTCGTCACTATAAGGGAACCCTGATTTAAAAAATAATGTAATTGTTTAGCCAGTTAAAAGAAGTTATCTAAAAAGCCCTGTCTGATGGATATTTGCAGGAGGTTAAGCGTTTAGCATCGAACAAAAATATCCATCGGATAGGGCGGTTTCAAGAATAAGAGCTGAATAGTTACAAAATGATTTCAAATCAGTTAAAAATTTTTACAGGATTTTATACTGCATAAGAAAGATGAATCAAATGAAAAATATTACCGACTCAATTGTCAGCAATCCAATTATTAAAAATAGAGAAGCACTGCTCTCACATGGTCTGATTAAAGGGCGAAAATCCTGTCTGGATATTATTGAATATGCCTTAAATGCAGTAGATCCTTACCATGCAACCCACAAGGCAGTTCAGCTGCGTTATGAGACACTTATTGTGGATGGCCGGGAATATGATCTTAAAACAATTGATCATATTTATGTTATCGGTGCTGGAAAGGCTACGTTCAGGCAGGCACAGGCCATTGATGAAATCCTTGGAGATCGCATTGATGAAGGGGTGGTGGTGGTGAAACATGGACAGGCAAAACTCCTGAATCATATAAAAATACTGGAATCAGCCCATCCCGTTCCAGACCACAACAGCTTCACAGCCAGCCAGGAAGTGATTAAACTTGCCAAAAAAGCAGGAGAAAAGGATTTAGTTATCTGTCTCATGTCCGGCGGTGTTTCATCCAATTGCTGCGCTCCTGTGGATGAAATATCAGATGCTGATAAAATTGAAATGAATCGGCTGCTTGTTCAATGCGGTGCCCAGGTAACTGAAATAATGAGTGTGCGAGGTCATCTGTCAAAAATTAAAGGCGGACGACTGGGCCTGATGATTCAGCCTGCAACCTGCATTACTTTGACTGTTTCCGATGCCATTGGCGATCCTTTGGAATGGAATGCCGACTGGACCCATCCTGATTCATCCACATTCCAGGATGCCGTGGATATTCTCCATAGATATGGCCTCTGGGATCAGATTCCTGTTCGTGTTCGCGACTATTTTTCCAGGTTTACCAATGAAAAGGAAACTCCTAAATCCCTGGGAAATGGAAAATTTCAATACTGCATGACAGTAAAAACCTCGGATTTGTGGAAGGCTGCGAAAAAGCAATCAAAGAAACTCGGATTTACCCCTTATCTGTTAACCAGCGAGTTAAAAGGGGAAAGCCGGGAAGCTGGGCGCGTCCTGTCATCCATTGCCATGGAAGCTGGAAAATCCCGCCAGCTCTTTAAGATCCCATGTGCTCTTATTGCAACGGGTGAAACAAGCGTCCGAATCCTTGGAGAGCCCAAAGGCAAAGGGGGAGCCAACCAGGAGCTGGGTTGCGGAGCATGCCTGGATCTGACCCTGGAAGACAATATTGTAGTGGGAGCCATTGACACTGATGGAACAGACGGGCCAACTGATTATGCAGGTGCATTGACAGATGGTTTTTCCGTGGCCACTGCCAGGAAAATGGGTATTGATTTTCATAAAGAACTTATGGATCATAACACCAGTGAATTGTTAAAAAACATTTCTGATATTATTTATACAGGCCACACGGGATCCAACGTTAATGATCTTGTTGTTATTCTGGTCTTGTAGGGAAAAGGTATATATGGAAGCACCAGACAGGATTTTTTCCAAACAAAATCGCCTTACAATGACTCAAATTGCCCTGGAGAATATCAGAGAAGCAATTGAGAAGGGGGTTTTAAAACCAGGCATGAGGATTATTGAATCCCAGCTTTCAAATGAGTTGGGGATGAGTCGATTTTCCATTCGAGAAGCCCTTTGTTATCTGGAAAATGAGGGCCTTATTAAAACTATACCGTTTAAGGGAGTTACCGTTGCCCATATTACCCCCAAGGATATTGAGGATTTAATGAAGGTTCGCTGTGCCCTGGAAGAACTAGCCATTCAACTGGCAATTAAACATATGGATTCAGATAAAATAAAGGTCCTTTCGTCCCTGATGGGCCGGATGGAAAATGCCCTGGATACCAATAGTGAAGAAGAAATCCTTAACGCTGATTTACGCTTTCATCAATCTATTTGTGAATTTTCAGGAAATGGGCGTTTACTGAACGCATGGATGCCATTGGCAAGCCAGATCAGGGTATGTTTAAAGATGGAGTACCCCTTGTTTCAGACTGCCAAGGAATTTGTCTCCACCCATATTCCTTTACTGGAAATTATTGTGGCTGGTAATCAGCAAAAAGCGACTCAGTTGGTTAGAGATCATATATATGGTTCCTTGAAACGAATCATACCAGCATATGATAAAGAGGGTTAATAATTTTTAAACAACCAACATGGCAGATTGGTCTGAAACAAAATCCAAAATTTTGACATAAAAAAGGAAAGAAACATGCAGGCGACCAAGTTACCTAAAATGATCCGTGTAAAGCAGCAGTTTGATAACCAGAGGGTGCAAGACATAACCCGCCAAATTACCCAACAGATAAAAGACCTTTCGTCAAATATGCCTGTTCAGCCCGGTCAAACTGTGGCTGTGGCCTGCAGCAGCAGGGGGCTTACTGATTATCCTGAAATAGTAAAAGCCGTTGTTGATAATTTAAGGCAAATGAAACTAAAGCCTTTTCTTGTTCCTGCCATGGGAAGTCATGGAGCAGGCACTGCTGTTGGACAGGAACGGGTTCTATTGCATCTGGGTTTGACACAAGAGGCCGTTGGGGCAAAGATATTGTCGTCCCTGGATGTTGTTGACTTAGGAAAGACTGCCCAAGGGATCCCTGTTATGGTGGATCGGTTTGCCTTTGAGGCAGACCACATTGTGCTGATCAATCGGATCAAGAAACATACGGATTTTATGGGAGAATTTGAAAGCGGCCTGATGAAGCTGATGGTCATTGGTCTGGGTAAAATTGCCGGAGCCGGGATCTATCATCAGGCCATGATGAGCTTTGGATCAAGCAATGTGATTGCTGCAGGTGCCCGCCATGTCCTGGATAAATGCAATATCCTGTTTGGTGTTGCCACAATTGAAAACGGATATGGTGAGGTGGCAGATGTGGGTGTTTTCCCCCCAGAAGAAATAGAACTCAAAGAAAAGGCATTTTTTAGTCGTTCCATGGAGATTTCACCTAAATTACCCTTTGATGAGGCTGATATTATCTTGATTGATGAAATAGGCAAAGAGATTTCAGGGGCGGGATTTGATACCCGGGTGGTGGGCAGAATAAGGCTGCCGGGAACACCGGAACCTACCAAACCAAGTATCAAGCGCATTATTCTCTCTGATATTACAAAAATATCCGAAGGTAACGCCTGTGGGTTTGGACTGGCTGACATCATCACCCGTCGTCTGGCTGACAAAGTGGACCAGGCATCCACTGATACCAATACCATTGTCAGCATGGCCCTGGAGATGGGTAAAACCCCTCTTGTCATGCCCAATGATAAAGAAGCACTTGCCCTTGCCATGCGATGTATTGGATTTGTCCCTTCAGATCAGATTAAAATTATCAGGATTAAAAATACACTTTGCCTTTCAGAGGTGGATGTATCCCAGGCCTATGCCCCTTTAATCAATGATCGCTCAAATCTAAATATAATCCGTCAGGCCAGAGATATGTTATTTGATACTAACGGCTACTTCAATGAATTCTTTAGTATGGATGAGGGCTGTGATAGCCCCATTGACATGAAAAGCTAGGCAAGGATAATCAAGGAGATATGAATGATGACACCCCGGCAAAGAGTAATGGCTGTATTAAATCTTAAAATACCGGATAAGGTTCCTTTTGCAGATTGGATTGATCCAGGAATTAGAAAAACCCTGGCAGCCTATTTTGGAAACAAGAATATGGACGATGCCCAATTTCACAAACATCTGGGAGCCGATGCCATCTGTTATATGGAATCCGATTATCTTGCCCCGCAATTTTGTAAAAAATTGATTGATGAAAAAGGCGTTGAGCATCTTCAGTCCGAAGGATTGATCAAAGCCCAGCAAGATATGGGAAAGTTTATTCTTCCCGACGTAACCGCACCCGGATATTTTGATAAAGCCAAACAATATATGGATCAATATGGAGATTCAGGACTGGCGATCTTCGGCAGCATGCGAACGGGCATGATGAATACCATTTTTTCCATGGGCCTTGTTGAGTTTTCAATTGCATTGTTTGAAAACATTGGCTTTATTGAAGAGATGTTGGATCAATATATCGAGTGGAACATCAGAGTTGCAGAAGGCTTAACAGGTGCGGGCTTTGATTTTCTGGTATGCTATGATGATATTGCTTTTAACACAGGTCCTATTATCCCTTTGCCAATTTTCCGAGACGTTTTTCTGCCGCGTATGAAAAAATTTGCTTCCACCTTGAAACTGCCATGGGTCTATCACTCATGCGGCAACGTAGGGCGTGCCTTTGATGATATTATGGAATTTGGCATGAATTGTTTTAATCCCTTCCAGCCCGATGTGAACGATATTTTTGAATATAAAGAAAAATATGGAGATAAAATCTGTATCTGGGGCAATATTGATATTGGCTATACATTAACCAGGGGCACTGTTGAAGAAACCATTGATGAAGTGAAAGAAAAGATAGCCCGGCTGGCACCGGGTGGTGGTTATATGATGGCCACCTCGAACTCCATTACAGACTATTGCAAAGTTGAAAACATATTGGCCATGATGGAGACCAAAGAAAAATGCGGGACCTATCCCATTAAGATCGATGAATCGTGACCAAAAAAGGATAGCAGATGAAAAAAATCGAAACCATTGAACCTGAGATGCTTTCAAAAATTCATAGGGCCAGTTTAAAAATTTTAGAGGAAACCGGAGTGCTTTTTCACCATGATGAGGTCCTTGAAATTTTTAAATATCATGGCGCAAATGTTCAGGGCAAGCTTGTGAAATTAAGCCCTGAACTTGTGGAAACAATCATGGAGAAGGTTCCTACCACATTCATCTGGAAAGCCCGCAATGAAATTTATACACGGACTCTGGGAGACGGTTACCTGCTTCAACCGGCAGCAGGCGCGGTCAAGGTTCATGATCTTGATGGCCAAATTCGGGAGGGAACGCTTAAAGACTATGCCAACTTTCAAAAGATTTATCAAGCCGGTGATATCTATGATCTGGTGGGAATGATTCCCGTTGAACCCAAAGATGTGGATCCTAAGCTCAAACATCTTTATATGATGTACGAAATTCTGAAACATACGGATAAACCCGTGAACGGTTTCATGACCACAGGCAATCAGGCAAAAGCGCAATTGGATATGATGGAGATTGCCGTGGGAGGCCAAAAGATTTTTGAAAGCAATCATTATATGGCAGTGAGTATCGGGGTGACAACTCCTTTGACCTATTCCTGGGATCCCCTTGAGACGATGCTTGCCTATGTAAAACGCAACCAGGTTCCAACCATTTTATGCGCTCCTCTGGCCGGTGTTACATCCCCATACAGCATGCTGGGAACGGCTGTACTTCAGAATGCTGAAATCTTGGCGGGAATCGTGCTGGTCCAGTTGCTGCGCCCGGGACATCCCGTGGTATACTGTCCCAGTGCTGTGGCAGCCAATATGCGAACCTGCGGATTCAGTACAGGTGCTCCTGAAAGCATGTTGATAAATATTGCCAACATACAAATGGGGCTTGATTATTATCACATTCCTGTAAGAGCCATGTCTGGCTTCACCGACGCTAAGATCCCGGATTTTCAGGCAGGTGCTGAAACCATGCAGAATCTGATGCTGGGAATGTTGTCCGGCGCTCATTTGCTCAATGAATCTGTGGGAATTCTGGATAATATTTTAACGGTTTCCTATGAAAAGACCATACTGGATGGAGAGATCATCAGCCGCATCAAGCGGATCAGCCAGGGAATTTCAGGGGTGGACCGGGATTTTTGCGTTGAATCCATCCAGCGAGTGGGACATTCTGGCTCATATCTCACCGAGTCTATGACTGTAAAAAATTGTCGTAACCGGTGGACACCCACTACCTCTTTCTGGGGGAGCCAGGAGGACTGGGAAAAGACAGGTGCCGTGGATGCTGCCCATCGGGCCAATCAAATCGCATGTCAGCTTCTTTCGGATGCACCTGATTTTCGCATTGATACGGGTCTTGATGGAGAATTGTTGCGCTATATTGAATATGAGTCGCAACTCATATCCGATAGGATTTAACCCAGTGCATCAAAAAGTCTGGTAAGATCTTTGTCCGTGTTATAGAGATGTGGTGCGATCCTTATGGACTGCCCCCGGCTGCTGACAAAAATTTGTTCAGATGATAGTTTTTTTATCAGATTGTCTGGAATCCCTTTGGGAAGCGTGATACCGATCAAATGAGGGGCTCGCATGGATTTTGGAGGAACTTTGAATCCTCGCGATTCGGCTTCTTGGGCAATCCGATCTGTCTTAACCCGGATGGTTTCTGCTATGTTATGTATATTCCAGTAAAGAAGCTGTTTTAATGCCACTTCTGCAATGGGTGACAAAAAGAAGTTACTGGCCCCTCCTACATCAAACCTGCGGGCTCCCGGTTGATACTCATCTCTGTAATCAACCAGTCTTGAAAAATCTTCAGACCCTGCGCGATTCAGCCAGTTTTCCTCCAACGGAATCCCGTTCTGCCATTCAGGTGCGATGTAACAGAATCCTAAACTATAAGGGCCTAGTAACCATTTATGGGCGGTTGTGACAACAAAGTCGGGCCTAACCTCTTCTATTGAAAAAGGCATGGCTCCTAATGATTGTGTGCCGTCAATGACCAGAGCCGCACCGCAGTCCCGGCAGGCTGTTCCGATTTGAATCAGATCCAGCAAGGTGCCATCTGTCCAGTGACAATTGGGTACTGCCACAATGGCGGTTTTTGTATCAATTGTCTTGATGACGGCACTTGTCCAGTCATAGTCTAAAGGTCTTTTTACCGTTTGGATCTGTCCTTTTTTTTCATTTGCTACACGCTTCCAGCTATAGATATTGGATGGGAACTGATCCTCAAGCACCACAATTTCCTGTCCAGGGGAAACAGGTAGATTTTTTGCGGCAAGGGCTATTCCATAGGAAACGGCAGGGATTATCGCAATATTTTCGCCTGAAGTATGGATTAATTGTGCAAACATGCCACGAACGGTTTCAATTGTTTTAAAAAAATCAGGTGGTGTAATATTCCATGGCAGGCCTTTAGCGCTTATTGCTTTTTTGCCGATTATTTCAGCTGTTTTCATAAGCGGGGATGTGTACGCGCAATTCAGGTAAGTAATGTTATCCGGTATACTGAATAAGGCTCGTTGATTTGGAATCATGGATGGTTTTTCCTTTCCTGTTTTTTTGTTATTATATGCATCCTGGCTATTTATATTTTGTTTTGATCATTTATTATCAATATCAATAATGCCGGGAAAGAGATACCAAAATTTTTTTATCCGGGCTATAAAAAATATTATACATCTGATGAGCTATATTAAAATAAACAAAGCTGCTGAAATAAAGATTTCAGCAGCTTTTAATAGTAAATGAAGGGGTGTTTAAATGCCCAGACTGGCCTTTTTGACATCTTTGTTTGCCATCAAAGCCCTTGAAATGGCCAGCATTTGCTGCTCGCCACGGCTGAGAGTTCCACCGGCCTGGTTTCGTCTTTCAGCTAAAATAGGAAAAAGACTGTAAACATAGTCAAGGTTTTTTTATTTCATAATTATAATTTCTTAAAAAAGCACCCATGTCACGGTTTTCGGCAATACAAATAATTTTCATGTTGAAAATATTTATAAAAAGATATAATCTGGCTACAAAATAGATAAAAATAAGCTATATTGCAAATAAATACAGGAAGTGTATGTGGATACCTTAGAAGCCCAGATAAAGGGATGGGAAAGAAGAGGGGTTTATGATGATCCCAGGTTGACCCAAATTTTAAAAATGTACGAAGAAATAGGTTTTATAGTCAAGATAGAACCAGTCAGGCCAGAGATTGAAGCAGGATGTACTGAATGTACAAAAGAAAATCCAGATAAATATTACGTGCTTTACACAAAAAAAAATGATCCTGAATAAAAAAATAGATATTAAACAGTTTTTGTAAAAATTAGGGTATTGTATGGAAGATAAAGAAAAAAATATGGAAAAACAATCCATACCTCAGACCAAGGTGAAATTTGAAGTCTATGGTGAGGAAATGATTGAGAAAGAAGTGAAATCCAGTGGTAACAGTGGCAGAATATATCTTCCACCGAACTGGGTCGGCCACATAGTGAAGATCATAAAAGTAGAATAACAATGGAGGATTCTGTGGAAGACACAGTCAATATAAGAGAAATCAATCTTAATGATGCAGAGGCAATTCAAAATATAAGAAAGGCCATCTCAGAAGATGACG
>JACNHV010000210.1 GCA_014383445.1 Candidatus Desulfobacula maris
TGTAAATGATGCCCATGTTTGATGTCCGTAGTCACGTAATATTTCAAGTTGGGGTTTATAGTCATCTCCTTGAATAATAAAGCTGGGTGCCTTTTTCATTTCTTTTAGGCTATTTCTCGTGATTGACTCAAATCCAATTACATTTCCCAAACATCCACTTCTTATCATAAGATCCATTAACTCGAGGTCATTAGTTATATCAATTGAAGTTTGAGACACCCACTTTACTTTCATGGAGATTAATTCCCGATAGAATTCTTTTGCTAATTCATGATTTGAATTAATATTATCATCCACAAAAAAGAGAAAATCCCGATCCTGCCGATCTATTTCTTCTAACACTTCATCAATTTTTCTCACATACTGAGTTTTATCAAAATATGTTGCTATGGCGCAAAAGTTACAAGAAAATCTGCACCCTCGCCCAAATTGTAATAACGTAATCGGTAAATACCCCTTCCCTTTATAAATATCTCTTCGGGTAAATATCTCCGGTTGTGGGATGCCGGAAATTGTCTTATATAATTTTCTCATCTTCCCGTTTTTAAAATCAGACAAAAGAGTTTGCCACTCGAATTCACCATCGCCGACATATAAGGTATCCGTATGTTCAGAAACCTCATCAGGTAAAAGAGTAGCATGCATTCCACCCATAACCACGGGAACACCTCTTCTTTTATACTCTGCGCCTATTTCATAAGCACGCCTCGCCGTATAGGTTTCCACCGTAATTGCCACCAAATCTGTCTGTTCATCAAAAGGAATTTCTTCCATTCTATCATCATAAAGCACAACATCAAACTCATCGGGTGTCATACCCGCCAACACGCCCAACTGCAGGGGTTCCATCCGACCCTCGTCAATGTAAAGACTGTGTCCCAGGCGCCCTATGTTTGGCTTAATAAAGGTGATTTTCATATTGTTCCCGCTTACCCAAGGGCGATTGCCTGTTTGTTATATAATTCTTTTCGATTCACCATATTTGCCAAGGTGTACATCCCCAAGTGATAAAGGCTTTGGGAATTTGTTTTTATATTGATGGCTCGTTTAAAAATATTCGAATACGTATTGAATTCCTTGCGAATAGAGAAACACCTCTCCGTTAACTCATCTGGTGTCATATTCTTTGGAATAAACGCGGCATCACCATACTTAAACTCTGGATCCAACCACCATTTATCAAATAATAAGCGATTTTCATTTTCCAGCCTTGAATATAGGGTTGCCCCTGGCATTGGCGTCAGCGGGTTAAAATTGGCCAAAAAAAACTGGTTCTCTAAAGCAAAATCAAGAGTTGATTCAAATGATGCGGGAGTATCATTGTCATATCCAAAGATAAAGGTAGCATAAATCAAAATACCGCTATCATGAATACGTTTTATAACATCATTAAATCCACCAAATTTCATATTCCACTTTTTATGCATTTGGGAAAGATTTTTTGGATTCAAAGATTCAAACCCAATTAACGTATTAAAGCAGCCGCTTTTCTCCATCAGGCTCAACATCTCGGAGTCAGCGCCTATATCAATACTTGCCTGACACGACCATTTAATGTTCAATGGTACAAGTGCTTCAATAAATTTAATGGTTTTTTCTCTATCAATAAACAAATTATCATCAACAATAAAGACATGTTTTGTATCCAAAGATTCTATTTCTCGAACGACATCAACAATGGGTCTCTGCCTTAAGTTTTTATTTCCATAAAAAGAATATATGGAACAAAAATCACAGGCATATTGACACCCTCGTCCGTACTGAACCAGAGAAATAGGTGAATATTTTTTATTATTAAAAAGAGAACGGTCTGGTGAAATATTTTTTAACGATTGAGTATTTGTTGAGCGGTATATTTTTTTTAGGTGATTTTTTTCAAAATCTTCAATAATATCTAACCAGATATCTTCTGAGTCGCCCACAACGACAGCATCTGCATGTTCAAGTGCTTCATCGGGTAAAAAGGTCGGGTGGTACCCACCTATTATTACTGGAATCCCCCTAGCTCGAAATTCATCGGCAAAACCGTAGGCACGTTTTGCAGTATAGGTTTCTACTGTCATGGCAATTAAATCAGTTTCAAGATCGAGGGGTACTGTTTCAATCCGATCATCATATAGTTCTACATCAATCGTGTTTGGTAAATAACTCGAAAGCATAGCAAATACAAGTGGCTCCATGGCATCTGCTGCTGGTACATGGCTTATATGAGGTCTAATAAATGTGATTTTCATTTTCACGCCCTTTCAATAATATGTCTGACCAACCCATAGATTTTGTAAGAATTCTTGTTTTTATATCACCAAGTTTGGTTCCCTTTTGATGTTTTGCTTCTACAAAGTATTTCATAGCCCTATCTGATACCATTTGAATTTTTGTACCCTTAAGCTGGCCTAATTGTCGGCAATAATCATAATGATAATTTTTTCTTAATTGAAGGTCTAGCCGATTGCCCAACTGTTTTAGATTAATCGAATCTTGATCTTGTATATTCAAATAAAGAAAATACCGATAGGTGCCGTTTGTCTTTTCGGGCGCAACCAGACAAAAATGGGATGATAAACCGCTTTCCTGTAAAACTTGATTCACCACATCAGAAACGAACCCATCACTTAATTTTTCACCAAACAAATCAGAAATATATCCAGCCTTACCTACAAATCGAAATAACGGAACACCTTCATCAAACCCCAGAACTTCAATGATGTCTCTCAGCTTGTATCGATATAAGCCACCACTTGTGGTTAATACAACTTCATATTGTTTATTTAACTCTAGCTCATGAGCCAAAACCGTTTCAGGTGGAGATTCCTCAGGAATAAATTCAAAAAAGTGGGAATTAATCGATAATACAGGCCACTCATAATTGAACAGGGGAAAAGAAATCAGACCCTCTGTTGCAATTAACCCCTTTCCTTGAATCTCAATTTGATGTAAATATTTTTGTTTCAGTGATTTAAGAAAAAGAGTAGACGGCCCGTCTGACCAACAGCTCACCAGAGATAATGCTGGCCAAATTGATCCTATGTTTAGATCTTCTAGTTGATTTAATTCGTGAACTCTGTCCGGAGAAATTTTCAATTGTTGAATCAATCTTTTTTTAAGTGTTAAATCAAGAGGCTTTGGCGGGTTTATATCATGATTGTTTATATCTGTTAACAGCACTGAGAAATCATCCATCAATTGATCAAATAAAATAGTTAAAAATGTTGGGTGCCAAACCGATATGATTTTTAAATCTCCCCGAGCCAAAAGAAATAGCAATGTTACATATCGAAAAGACTCAATATCTTTTATAAGCTTAACGTCATTTGGCACCGCCATGATGCGAGATAACAAAACATGTGTAAGACCCCCAAGATAATTTGTATCGTGTTCAAACCCAACAGGAATCTTCTTTGAGTTTGGGTGGGAAATATCCGGGACGGGGCTCACAGACCAATAGGCCGATCCGGTCATTAAATCGGGGCGGTTGGAAAATAAGTCAAAGATCCAAGGACCAATTCCGCGTTGAAAATCTTTTTTTAAACCTGTTGTATAGGGAATCAATTTGGTTGCTGATGTTGAACCGCTTGTTGGTTCAAATAAGCTGACAGTCTCCTGCGTTAAAATTAAATTATGTCCAGAGCCAATGTCTTTTATATCATTGATATAATCATCATATTCTGAAATAGGCACTTGAATAAAAAACTTATCTATTGAATCAATGGAAGAGAAAGAATGATCTTTTCCAAACCGTGTATTTTCATTTTGCCGGATAATATTAAACAGAATATTTTTCTGGGCTTGAAAAACATCTGTTTTTGCTAATTGGTATTTACGCCAATGCCTCATGCAGGATAATTTCCAAATTAGATTAACAAAATATTTCATATCAGCAACATTCTTTCTCCAGCAGGAGTATAATTTCCGTTCCTGATTTCAGTGAGACACACTAATTCATCTCCATTAACATATCCGGGGTTTTTCACAAGAAAAAAAGCCACGTGTTGATCGTTCAACCGGCTTGGGTCCACTTTAGCCATATCCTCCAGCAGGGGAGTTGATCCTCTTTTGAATTGGACGACGCCAGTTTCCTGGTGATAACTTGCTCCGTAGATTTCTTTTGCCAAAACATTCATTATATTCCGGAATTTTTTTGGCGTTTCTTGATCATACCGAGGATAATATTCTTTATAGAAGGTTGGCAAAAATCGATAGGTCCTGTACCCCGAAGAAAGCAAAAGCCAATACAGCGGCATATGGGGATGTTTGCATTTTTCTAGTACAGTTTGAATCCATCTTTTCGAAAGTTCAAATGTTTTCCAATAGTCTTTATCAATAATTGTATCACCGGAATACACAGCGCGCATCTCT
Organism: Candidatus Desulfobacula maris; assembly: GCA_014383445.1. Classification (GTDB taxonomy): domain Bacteria; phylum Desulfobacterota; class Desulfobacteria; order Desulfobacterales; family Desulfobacteraceae; genus Desulfobacula; species Desulfobacula maris. Next base: position 4,357 of record JACNHV010000210.1, read on the forward strand.
TTTCCTTTTTGGTCTAAATCAAGACACCCGATACTGGTAAATCCTTTTATACTCTTACTTCCATTTTTCTCCAAAAGGATGATCCAGTCTTTTCTGGACAGGTCCTTTTGAAAAATGTCCTCTTTTGAATGAAAATAATCTGAAAATAATGAATACATTTCTGAAAAATGTTGGACATTCAGTTCGGACGGCGAAAGCACTCTGCTTGTCAATAATTTACTCATAGAATTGCAACCTCTATTCCGGGTAATCGATTATCTGCCATTTGAAGCGGGTCTATGCCGTCTCCTTCCCAAGATACAAGATAAATGCGACTGTAAGCAGGAACGTTTATGAAATTAGATTTAACAATATGATCAAAAGGATGATTTTCATCAAACCCAATCACCATATACTCAATTTTTTTCTGAATTAAAAAATTATGACATTGCGTTAATAATTCTAAAAAAATATCAGGACTATTTTTGTCAATAGCCACATGACTGATAAAACAGCTTTTAAGTTTACTGTTCTTTTTGGGTAAAGGCGGATAGCCTAATATCAAAGAACATCCATTAATAAGCCATTGGATTTTTGATAAACTATTTTTATATCCCTTAACAACTGTTTGTCGAATGCTGCGCTGATCCCACATGGCCATACAGCCTACAATTTCATCATTTTTACTTGCGACCAGCATATTTTCTGGTTTTAGTCCAGGTGTGTGATCAGGGTTAAACAAAGTCTCTTGGGTCCACATTGGATAAAACTGATGTTGTTTACCATATTGATTTAAAAATTTAACAAGAGCACTTTGATCAACCGTCAGCCCATTCATTATAGATATTGTTGTAGATATTATTTTTTTGGGTTTAATCCTAATCGGAATTGATCGAGTACAGAAATGACTGTATTCTTGGTAGCGGGGTAATCCTCTGACACCAGATTTTAACAATTTTAATGCTGGCTCATTGCCGTCCATAATGCTTGTTAAATAAAATTTTGTTTTTTGATCCAAGTGGAGTTTTTTGCAATATTGATATCCTCGCAAAGCCGGGAACCCCGTTTGATACTCAGGCAGCAGCCTCATAAGTCCAAGATACCCCACAGATTCGATTTCCCCATTAAAGTACAATTGTCTTATTGAACGATTTGTTACCCCAAAGACTTTCCCATTTTTAGAATCTTTTCCAACAATGGTCTGGTGAAAGGAGCCCTCTAGATGTTTCACCCCAAAGAAAGATGGCTCTCTTTCGAAGGTCATTTTAATAGGTCCATCCATCGGCGTTTGATGCAACACTGAACGGAGAGCCGAATCATCTTTTTCAGAACCGATATAGTATTCCAGGTTGGTCATTTAGTTACAAACCCCGATTGATGGGTTTTAAGTATGGGTCCGGGACTTGGCGTACTTTAATCAACTCACCCTTCCAATTGCTATCTCCAAGAGGCAAATGGTCCCTAGAAGAGATTTCTCTTTTAATACCATAATTGATTAAATAATACTGCATCCACATCCAAGCACTTTTTTTATTAACCGAGTCTAGCCCGCGGTTCCAAATGCTGCGCCATGTATAAAAATCTGTCCGAGACTGAACACACCCCGCTTCTAATTCATGCGGTTGAAAATGGCGCGGCTGAAAAGGAATTTTGTTATAACTGTAAGTAGGGTCCAGCCACCATTGATCGTATAACAAACGGTTTTCCTTTTCCAGCCTTGTATAAAGCGGCGTACCGGGAAAAGGCGTCAGATGATTAAAGGCGGTGATATAAAAATTATGCTCCTTTGCAAATTCAACTGTTTCAGTAAAACTATCCGGCGTATCATCATCGTAACCAAAGACAAAAGTAATATACAGCCGGATATTATATTTTCGGAGATTGGCCAATGCTTTTTCATACCCACCACCCATCATATTAAAACCCTTATTCATCTTCTTTAGATTTTCAGGATTTAGCGATTCAAAACCAACTAAGACGCCCTGACATCCCGACTTCTGAAGAAGGTCTAAAAATTCTTCGTCATGAGCCGCATTGATACTCATCTGACTGACCCATCTATAATTATAGGGAATCAGAGCCCTCAGAAATTCCTTGGCCACTTTTACATTGGAAGTAATATTGTCATCCACAAAAAAGATCAAACGCCTATTCCCAATTCGTGATAATTCATCCAATACATTTTGGTGGGGCCGCCTGGATTGAGAATTATTAAAAACCGTCTGAATCGCACAAAATTCACATTTGAATTCACATCCACGGCTCGCTTCAACCAATGATACAGGAACATAGTTTTTGCCCTGAAATATGGATCTATCCGGCATCACATGGTCTAAAGAAGGTCTTTCTTTTGTATCGTAATATGTTTTTAACGTCCCTTTTTCAGCATCTAAAAGAACCTGTTCCCAACTTGCTTCTGCTTCACCCACTACAACAGACTCGGCGTATTGACTCACTTCCTCGGGGCATAAAGAAGCATGAAAACCGCCCATAACAACCGGCACGTTGCGTTTTCGATATTCACTGGCGATTTGATAAGCGCGTATCGCTGTGTAGGTTTCAATACTTATTGCTACCAAGTCTGTGGGCTCATTATAATTGATTATCTCAACTCGATCATCAAAAAATTTAACCTGATGTTCTGACGGCGTCAGGCTTGCCAGTGTTGCCGCACCCAAAGGCTCCATTTGCCAAGTACGGATATAGTTTTTTTGCCCCTCATGCTTGCCGATGGTTGGATGAATAAGAGTCACTTTCATGCAGCTTCCGCCTTTTTTGGACTTATGGGTGGTTTGAATCCTGTAATCCAGTCACAATTATAATAACTATGTAAATGATTGGCATAAAATCGGTACCCCATATTAGCAAGAATTGAAATAGGGATTTGAATGCCAGAACCCAGAATCCGCTTCCACATGCCCGAAAAGGAATAGGTATACTTCCAGGCGCTTTCATGACCGGTTAATAATTCTTCGGGTGTCATATTTCTTGGTTGAAATACAACATGCTGTCCATCATACAATTCCCAATCTCGAGTTGTGATTCTTCCTTCAGATTCTATCCGATGAAATAAGGATGTTCCCGGAAATGGGGTCACAATCGCGAACCTCGGTAGATCAATATTCATTTTAATCGCCATTTTCGCCGTTTCCATAAAAACATCAGGTGTATCGCGATCCATCCCGAATGTGAAACAGGCCTGAAGTGTGATATTATGTTCGTGTAAGGAAGAAACAACATCCCCATAATCCTCCGGCGAATTAAATCCTTTCCGGGACATTTTGAGGTTATCAGGCGTTATGGATTCAAATCCCATAAGCAATCCGGCACATCCACTATCCGCAGCCAATTTCAAAAGCTGCTTATCCTTGATCAAAAGCGTAGTTGATAGGCCATACCATTTCAGATTTAGTGGAATCAACGCTTCAAACAATTCAGCTGCGTAGTCCTTATCGGCAATTATATTTAAATCGATAAAAATGATTCTTTTAGCCCAGTGCTGTTTGATATCTGCCACGATTTGGTCCACCGGTTTTTGATATGGTTTTGTACCCCATGCAAAGGGAACAACACAAAAATCACAACGATGAATGCAGCCCCTTGTTGCCTCAAATACGTGTGTTGTTAAGAATTTTTTTGCATCGAGCATATCACGGCGGGGGAAAGGGCGATCTGCAAGAGATAAATCAGACGCTTGGATGTAAGCCGGTTTCAATTTGTTAAAAATAAAATCATTGAGCAATTCCGGCCAAATATCCTCTGCATATCCCTGGACAATACTATCTGCATGAGGTGCGGCATCCTCCGGTGCGAGTGTAACATGTGGTCCACCCAAAACAACAGAAATCCCCTTTTTTCTGAATTTTTTAGATAAATGATAGGCCCGAGGTGCACTGCCTGTAATCACTGTCATGCCAACCAGGTCTACATCCAGATTATCTGGGATGTCTTCAATGCCTTCATCATAAATTTTTATTTCAACTTTCATTGATTCTGGTACAAGGGAAGCAAGGGTTGTTAAAGTCAGCGGTGTATACCTAAGACTTTTTTTGAAAATACCGCCTCTGTGATGATATAGGGGCCCCTTCGGTGATATGAGCGCTATTTTCATTTCAAAAGATAACTTCTTTTTATTTTTAAATAATGAATATTAGTAAGATGTAAATATTGGTTCACGTATTTCGTCTCTTCTGGGAATAGAATAAGATTGATTCAGCACATTTTTAAATATTCCCAACATACGTTTATTTGTTGCCTCATCCTTAACGGCCATCCGTATTGCATGTTGTCCGACTTCAGAATCCATTCTTGATATGTCCCGAATAAAAAGCCCATCATTCCTGCATTTTTTCGCAATAAAATCAGCTGTTTCTGTTTCTGCGGGCAAGTGAAACATTATGAAATTTGCAATTCCTGGAATGATTTCTTTGATTCCCATATTGTAAAGTTCCATCACAAGCTTTTCCCGGAGTTCTTTTGTCTCCCGATATCGCATGGCATAATAATCGTTTGATTGGAGTGCATATGTCGCAGCTATTTGTGCTGGTAGGCTTACGGACCAAGGGGGTGTAATAACTTTTAATTCTTCTAGCTGGTGAGGTGAAGCACATAGATAAGCAGAACGTAATCCGCTGAGTGCATAGATCTTGGACATGGATTTACACACAATAACATTTTCACTTTGCATAGCAAAGGACTCCATGGAGTGTTCCGAACCGGCATACTCTATATAAGTTTCATCTATCCAAACTCGTTTACAGGTAGATGATTCTCTCAGCACTGCTTCAACATCAGATTTTGAAACATGTAATCCAGTTGGACTGTTGGGGTTGACCCAGACAAAAAGATCAAACCCTTCAGCGAGTTTCTTTTTTAGGGACTCTAGATTTAATTGATAACCATCACTTCTTTTTAGAGAGAACCTTTCAACCTTACATTTTACCACTTGATCTAATACATGTAAATATTCACCATAGGTCGGGTTTAAAACTAGTACTTTGGATGATGGGTTTAACCACTGGCGAAATGCAAGAAAAATGAGCGCTGACGAACCTCCGCCAGTAAGGATGCAGTCGTCTCTGACTCCGCGCGCTTCAGCTATCGACTTAACTAAACCATCAGAGCGAGTGGGTGGAGACGTTTGCATGATAAACTCTATGTGATCGGTTAATACCTTTTGAACCAATGGCGGAGGTGGATACCATGCATCCAGAACATCTGCGCTGATAATATCTTTTCGTCTGTTTAAGTCATCAAATTGGTCACCAATCACATCAAAAAAAGCGCCACCATGATAGCATTCAGAGGGTGAATGAAAAGCAATCCCAAGTTGCCAATCCATGTATTTTTTAATTCGTTTAAGCCGCAATTGAAATGATGATTTAATTTGATTTGCAACATCATGTGTTCCAGCACTTATCAATTCGTAAGTTACAGCACCACACATAAAGGTGTGCCCAATAGGCTTCATCCCTATCCGCAAGTATAAATCAAGAACGTCGCTACGTCCGATTGCAATGATGTTTTTTCCTCCGTGAGATTCAATCCAGCGGAAGGCTGCATACATTAAACAAGCAGCAACCTGAAAGCCTCTTAAGTCCTTTTTTACTGTAAGGGCACGGATTTCATAAAGACTCTCATCGAACGTTAATGGAATCTCTTCACGAGACAGAAATTTATCCACAGAAAACTGTGGACTATCTGGATGAGTAATGCCTACAAATCCTGCCAGTTTTCCGTCAAGACTAGCTGTTATGTAAACACTATTTACATTACCAGTGTCGGGCAAACTTTCATTGGTACGTGATTCGTATTGGCCAAGTTCCGTCGCATAAATATCGTGACGCATGTGATATATAGATTCTCGTTCATCAGTGTTTGCAATAGATATTCTTAAACATTGTCTGGGATCCTTATTCATTGATCATCCTTCCAGCTTAATTATATCACCGGCGCTTACAACACCTTCTTCCAAAACACGGGCGTACCAACCCCGGCGGTCTTTTACTATTTTAAAAAATTCCGTACCCTTTTCTTTACCAAGATATGACAATGAATAAAGATAAGTACAGGGTTCGCATTTAAATGAAATTTGCAGTAATGCAGTTCCCACTCTGTATTTTTGTTCCGGCTGAATGGAAG
>JACNHV010000369.1 GCA_014383445.1 Candidatus Desulfobacula maris
AAAGGTGATGCCAATGGTGCACTATGCCTTTTTGGGCTGTGGTGTTTCATATAAAACCCCCATGCCCTGGCGGGCACAACAAATTATGAAAGAGTAATGAGATATGAGATGTGAGGGGGGATAGACTGATGGTTTTTTCTCACTACTCAAAACTCAAATCTCACTACTTTCATATAAACCCCCATGCCCTGGCGGGCACAACAAATTATGAAAGAATAATGGGATGTGAGGAAGCAAAACGAATGGTTTTTTCCCACTACTCAAAACTCATATCTCAATACTTTCATATAAAAATTACAAATTGAGGCGGACACCATCAAGCCAGGTCAGGCTCCTGGTATATTTGCCCAGTGTATTGCTTTTATCTCCTGCCATTAACAGCCGCTCAATACCAAACCCGATACCCACCCAGGTTTCATTTATTTTCCAGGCATCATCCAGGGGATGGGGTCCCATGGCTCCTGATCCAAGTTCCAGATCTTCGGGCTCAACACCTACCACATCAATGGTTGATCCGTAGACAGCAGATTCTTCTGTTTCCAGTTTATAGTCATCTATGCCACAGGTTTCCATTACAAGCCCGGCCAATTCTTCAAGCCTTGCATGGCGCGCTTCCATGGGCAGACCAAATTCGCAGACATTTAACATGGTGAACTCACTTGTATGGCGGGCACCTTCTGATTCCTTTCGAAAGCACGAGCCAATCTCAAATATTCCGATGGGCTTTTCCCAGATTCGAAGTAAATCCTTCATGATATAATACAGATGGGGTGCAAGCATGGGTCGCAGGCAATGTTTTGAATCAACCCAGAAAATCTGTTTTGCCAGAGGATGGGAATCTGTGATGGACATTTTTTCCAACAGATTTTTAGCCATCATGGTGGGTGTGGTTACCTGGACAAAACCTTTACCCGTTAAGGCTTCCACCAATTGATCGGAAAGCCTGCAAAGCCCAGGACGTCTTTCTTTGTCACGCATTTTCCCCAATTTTATTTTTTGTGTTTTCACAAGAGCCGTTACAAGCGTCTGAAAGGTCTTGTTCCGCTGTGTTTCATCCTCAAACACCTGAACCAGTTCTTGAGCGTCTGCACAAAGTTCGATCAACCGATTCTTTTGAGTTTCAGTCCATTGTTTCATTATCCAGATACTTCCTTTTTTTTAACTGAATATTTCTTTGAGTTTTATCACCGTGTCTCCCGCGGTTTCCGCCCAAAAAGTGGCTCCGATTTTGGCACCCCAGCGTGCCGTGGTGGCTGCACCACCCACCATGGTTGTAAGATTTTCTCGAAGCCCGGCGTCTTTTAACGCCTTTTCAAGGGCTTTTTGCCCCACCATGGTCGTTGTCATTAAAGCGGATGAACCCACAACATCTGCTTTATGTTCTTTTGCTTTTTCCACAAAAGTGGCAATGGGTACATCTCGACCCAGGTCAATAACTTCAAAGCCGTATACCCTTAGCATTGTAACGAGAATACCTTTGCCGATGTCATGTACATCTCCTTCAATGGTTCCAAGAACAACCCTGGCACGCTTTTTACCAATCTGATCTTTGGGCAGAGCCTGTTCCAGAATATTTACTCCTTTGGTCATTGCTTCCGATGCAATGATCAGCTGGGGTAAAAAGACCTCACCTCGATCAAAAAGATCTCCAAGTCTCCGGATGCCTTCAGAAAGACCTTGTTCAATCATCTCAACCGGATCAAAGCCTTCATCTAAATATGCGTGGGCCAATTTTTCTATTTCGTCTTCATCGGCATCAACAATGTACTGGGCAGCCATTTTCATATATTGTGCTTTATCCATTTGATTTGATCTCCTTTTCTATTTATTGTTTAATTTTATTGTTAATATTTTCATCTTTGGAACTATATAGTTTTTTTAAAATAAAAACTTTCTCCCGGCAGATTTTTTCACATCTACTGCAGGCAAGTCCATTACATCGGGCAAGATCCACAGTGATAGTAAAACAGTCTTCCTTATCTTCCAGACAAAGTGCATTTTCAGGACATTCCTTAATACAGTCACTGCAGCCGATGCAACCTTTGAAAGCTATAGTTTTTTGCTCTCCGATATCAAAGATAATACTAAGGCCCTTGATTCCCAGATCCGGAATATCCTGATGAACAATCTTAATCACTTCAGAAATTACCCGTGTTTCATTTAATGGAGGAAGACCAAACTTTTTTAAAAACCGATGATATTGATCCATAGGCATCCCTTCGGTCCAATAAGACAATTCCAGTATATAAATCTTTTCAAATGTCCTGGAATCAGCAAACAAGCAGTGATGCTGTCTCAATTCATCGGCAATCTGCTCCATGCGCCAGAGTTCATCCACGTTCCTGACCATGTCACAAGCCATGGCCAGAGAAGAGTTGCCCACCTGATATATTTTTTTAACTCCCTTTGGTACCATGCCAACTTTCTGGGCCTTTAACGCATCAACATAAGTCCCGGAAGCGCCACACATGTAAGCGGTTTCAATGTCATCCAGATTGATTTTTGCCTCCTGGCATAAACCGATATGACCGGCTCTGATTGCACCGATGGCCTTGCCTGCCTCCTTAAGGTCTTTTTCGATAAAAGTTACCCCGTTGGACAAATGAACTTCAGCATCCAAAGTCATGATTCTCGGAAGCTTGATAAGTCCTGCTTCAATCCCCTGGTCAATCAATGCCACAACTCCGGTTCCGGTTATGCCCGCAGCTTTTATTTTCCCTTTTTCAATTAAATCTCCAGTTGCCGGGGCTATAGTATCTCCGGGTTGTACTTCCATATCCTTATCAAGGACAAAGGTTTTTATACTTCCATTCAGGGGTCTGGCTTGTCCAGCCGTTTCTAAATCGCCATAGTCACCGGCAATATCAGGTACAAACGCTACATCACAGATGGCACCGGGAAGTGCCAGTAAACCATCCTTGATATGCTGCCCTTCCAGGGCCGGGCCGGCTGCCGTTGAACCCGTATATACAATCCCATTAACAATAAGCGCCATTTCAGCATTGGTACCATAATCAGTGGCAATGGCAATTTCATCCTTTTCCAGCATACCTGTCTGGATCATCATGGCCAGGGCGTCTGCACCAACTTCATGCCGAACGGCAGGAGGGATAAGAATATCTGTTTCAGAAGAAAGATTGAGTCCGCAAATTTCGCAGGCTTTGATAACTTGTGCATCTCTTTTGGGAGCAACTACACCCAAAGCTTTAAGCTTGTTCTTTCCCGCATATGCAAGATCCCTGATTTCGATCTTTTGGAAAAGAGATAGCTGGATAGGGTTACCACAGACGGCCAGTCGCACCACCTCATCATTTTTAATCCTTAAGTTGTCAATCACCTTGTTGACCGCATGGATAATAACCTCATGGGCCTGATTCAGCCCCAGTTCTATGGCAAAATGAAGATGATCCATTACATTGGCACCAGGAAGGGGGTGTCGGGTGGTAACGGCCGTGGATATAATCATTCCGCCTTGATCCAGATCCAGGGCCTGCCCGCGAAATCCGCTTGTACCCAGATCCAATGCAATACCTATCCTTGCCATTAATGCTCCATAGCCACTTGCAGCATGGTCAAAAGGTTTTCTGTAGGCGTGCCCGGCCCCACTGCACATCCCGGTGCCAGGATCTGGATGCCATCTGCAATGGACTTTTCAGCTTCCTGTTTAATCTCTTCAGGTCCATGTAAAAACAAAGTTGTAGCCACGTCCACTCCACCCAACAATATTAGATCAGGCCCACATTTTTCTCTGATATCCCTGGGGTTTGATTTGGTGTCCAGACTGATAATATTCGCCCCGGTTTGGGCCATCCATTCCGCAATAGAGTCTACCTTGCCGCAGATGTGCAAAATTGTAGGAACAGATATAGCGTCAAATTGTCTGGTCTGAAACTCCAGTTCCAGTTCCTTATATGTTTTTGGAGCAATCAGCTCTGGTGAGGCTGTCATATCTTCACAGCAAATGATATCTGCACCGGCATCAATAAGTGCCTTTGCCAGGGCAGTGCCGGCCTTTTCCCCTAATTTAAGCCAGGGTCGTAATTTATCGGGTGCCTTAAATGTTGCCTTTAGAAGCGGAACAGTATCAATAAGAGATCCGGCAAGGGTAAAAGGCCCGATAATCCCTGCAATCACCGGCACCTCATCCCCCACTTCTTTTTTGACAATGCTGACAGCTTTGAGCAATTCCGGGATATGGCCCAGGGAAAGAAAGTCACTTGGGAATACTGGTGTGTCGTCAAGCTTGTAAAGGGGGGGATGATCGATGCCTGGAATTCCTTCCATATTGCCTGGAAGTTTTCCCGGTTTTATCTTAACGCCTAAAGCACGCGCCTCAAATGTCTGGCAAAAAGGAACTCTTACTGCATCAAAACCAAGGATTGTATAGGAAGCGAGCGCCAGTCTTGCCATGGTTTCTCCGTCTTCATGACCTTTTGGCCAAAAGGCCTGAACTTTCTCCATTTGCTCGTATGTTGCCATGCAATTGGCCCCAAAACAGGGCATTCTATCAGGCTCTTGATGATTGATTGCCGCCATCACGCGTTGTTTTGAATTCATTTGATAATCCATCCTTTTCTATTTAGATCAACTTAGCTTGTCTTAAATTTTTATCTTCTTTATATTCACCCTGCCAATTATCTTACATACCCTCTCAGATTAAAACCGCATGAATTTCTAATGATCAGTTCTGTTTCCATCACAATTTTGCTGCTGCTGCCGGACTGGTTTTGACCCTTAATTTTGTTGATGAGCATTTGGGCACTGGCCATCCCCATTTTATACTGGTTTTGAGTAACAGTGGTCAGTTCTATCCCGGCCAAAGACGATATGCTTATATCATCACATCCAATAATTGCCAGATCTTCAGGAATCTTGAGACTGGCTTTATATGCAGCCTCCCGGACTCCAAGGGCCATATTATCTCCCTGGATTAACAATGCGGTTGGTCTGTTTTTTTTGGCAAGTATCCCCTGGGCCGCCTGAAAGGCTTTTCTCCTGGAAAATCCGCATTCAACAAATAAATCCGGACGGATACTAATGCCAAACTCGGCAAATGCATCATTTGAACCTTGGGTTAACAAAATAGCGTTGGAAGCTTGCATGTCCCCTGCAATAATGCCTATTTTTGTATGGCCCAGCCTGCATAAATGCGTGGCAGCCTTATAAGAACCACCATAGCTGTCCACTGAAACAGAATCAATCCGGCCGGCCTTTTTTGGGTTAAGGATCAAACGGTTAACAAGGACATAGGGAATCTGCATTTCATTTAATAAATCAATGTTCGGGTCATCCTGCAGTGCAGTTGATAAAACAATTCCATCCGTCCCCCTGGATATGAGCATTTCAATAATTCTTTTTTCATTTTCATTGCTGTGTTTTGTATTGAAAAGCATCATATTATAACCCAGGTCATTAATTTTTTCCTGTGCCCCAAGGGCAAGTTCAGAATTAAACGGGTCAGCAATATTGGAAACGATTAATCCTATTGCAAAGCTTTGTCTGCTTACCAGACCCTTTGCAAAATAATTTGGCTGGTACCCCATCTTCCTGGCCATTTTCACAATTTTTTCTCTGACAACCATACCAACCCCTGGTTTGTCATTAAGAGCGTTGGAAATGGTTGTTGTGGAAACTTCCAACTGTCTTGCAATATCTTTAATTGTGATTCTATTCATATTTTTTCCTAAAAGAACACCCAATAAATCCTATAGAACCCATCCTCTTATCTCATAATATTCAGCCAGCATAAATTCATATTCTTCATGGCTTAACTTAGCTCCCGTGTCGGAAAGTTTTGTGAACAGGCCTTTTGAAAGCCGGTCATCATCACTGGTCAAACCTTCCTGAATATTGAATTTTCTGATTTCTTTAGCAATATTTCCGGCTTTTTCCCGGAGCGAGGCTTTATCGGATTTTAGGCCGGTTAATGAATGGATCATGACTGCTAACTCTTCCCATGTGTAAAAATCCCTGAAAAAACGGCAGAGAACCATTGTGTCAAAAATGGTCAGGCGATCCTCAAAGTCAATCAGAAGTTCAGCTTTCCCTTTCAGGATATCCATGGGACTCATACCGGCCAACTCAGGTTTATAAAAGGTGGTTCTCAAATGACAGGCCCCCCTGTCAGACACTCCATAGGCAAGCCCCATACCTTTGAAAACTCTGGGATCATACCCTGCCGGTTCAAGGCCCTTGACATGCACTGCAATATCTTCCAGGCCCCATTCCTTTGCAGCATGTTTAATTCCATGGGCCAGAACATCTCCAGGGCCCTGTCTTTCAGCGATCATATGAATCAATTTTTCTATTGCCTCCACATCACCATAATCAATATCAAGGTTTATTTTGCCACGTTTGGAAGCTTCTATGGCAAAGGCGCACAAATTGCCTGCTGTGATGGTATCCATTCCCAGGCGATCGCACAGCACATGGAAAAAAGCGATTTCCTCAATGGTGTCAACCATGCATAGCCCTCCAAAGGCATAGATGGTTTCATATTCAGGACCTTCTAGGGTCATTCCTTTGTGGCGCCCCTTTAAGATGGTGGTCTGCCGGCCGCAGGACATGAAGCATTTGGAGCAGCCTGTGGGTGTAACATCACATTGGGTGTGCAAGGCCTCAGCACTTATATTCTCCCATTTTTCAAAATACCCCTTTGACCAGTATTGTGTGGGAAAAGCTTTTTTACTATTCAATACCTTTACCATCTGGGATGTACCCATTGACTTGTAGGCATTGACTGCAGGATGGTCCTTACCCATATCAGCAATATGCTTTACAAAGGATTTCAGGGCTTTTTCATCATGGTATTCTCGTTTTTGGCTTCCCTGGAAAAGGATTCCTTTTATTTTTTTGGATGCCATTATGGTTCCGGCGCCGGTTCGTCCAGCACAATGCCAGTTGTCATTCTGGATAATGCCGAAACATACCCCGTTTTCAGCTGCCGGCCCAATGGCCAGGACCCCGCTTTTATTAAAGGATTTATCCTTGTTTCCATACTCAGCTTTAATACGGGCTTCAGTTTCAAAGGTATCTTTGCCCCAAAGCGCTTCTGCATTATTAAAAACAACATGACCCGGTTCAATGGAAAGAACCACAGGGGTTTTGGATTGCCCATGGATGATAACTGCGTCATACCCTGCAGCATCAATGGCCTCGGGCACCTTGCCGCCTGAATAGGATTCAGAGAAAAACCCGGTTAAAGGGGATTTGGTAAATACCCCATATCTACTTGCCCCCCATACTTTGCTTCCCCCCGTTGGTCCCGTGCAAAAAATCAAATTATTTGCCGGATCCAGAGGAGGAACTTTTGGAGGATTGTATTTATTAAGCAAATAGGCTCCCAACCCCTTGACACCCAAAAATTGTTCAAAAACCTCTTCTTCAATGGTTTTTTCTTCAAACAATTGTTTGGTAATATCAATCAATAATAATTTTCCATAAAAACCTTTCATTGGTCCCTCCTCAAAAGTGTGTTAACCTGGCAAAATTTAAAATAACTTAATCGTTAAAGTGATTTTAACATGACATATAGCTCTTTTGTCAAGTCCAAAACAAAAAACACATTAAATTCTCTTGATGATAATTTTAGGATTTTCTTTATTGCGCATGGATCTATTTTACAACGTCCCGGTGCTGCTTTGGCTCTATGTATACTCTGTCTGGTCAAGCTCTGGAAAATAAAAATTCCAGGTTAATTTACTTGACAAGATAATTATTATTGAATTATACATCATATTATATTTGATTAATCGTTTAAGTTTTACTTTTTACACTTAATTTTTTAATTTTGATAATTTCATTATTATTAGGGGTAATTATGGGTACACAAAAAGAATTCAGTCCTGCTGAAATTCTGGCATTAAAAAAAGCGGATAAGGATTGTTATCTTCATCCAACCTCAAGTCTTTGGATCTTACAGGAAAAAGGTGCTAAAATCATTGCAAAGGGCAAAGGATGCAAGGTCTGGGATGTGGAAGGCAAAGAATATTATGATGGCACTGCTGCTTTGTGGTACAGTTCTGTGGGACATTGCAGACCTGAGCTGGCCCAGGCTGCCAAAGAACAATTAGACCAGCTTGAGAGCTACCATTCCTTTAATGAATTTGCAAATGTACCTGCAATCCTCCTGGCACAAAAAGTCAGTCAAATGGTTCCGGTCAAGGATGCCAGGATTTTTTTTACATCCAGCGGATCGGAAAGCAATGATACAATCTTTAAAATGGTCAGGTTTTATTGGTATTTAAAAGAACAGGACAGCAAAGATTATATTATTACACGAAATCGGGCCTATCACGGCGTATCATGCGGTGCTGTCTGCGCGACACGGCTTCCTGGTTTCCATGAAGGATTTGAGCCTCTGCTGCCGGGTTTTGATAATATTGAACCTCCCTATTGCTATCAATGCCCCTGGGGAAAACAGGTGGACTCCTGCAGTCTTGAATGTGCCCAGGCATTGGAGGAAAAGATCATAGAGCTTGGTAAAGATAAGGTTGCAGCATTTGTTGCAGAGCCTATCATTGGAACGGGCGGTATCATCATTCCACCCCCTGGATATTTTGAACGAATAAGAAAAATATGTACGGACAATGATGTTCTTTTTATTGCAGATGAGGTTATTAATGGGTTTGGAAGGACCGGAAAAATGTTTGGAATAGAACACTGGAAAGGGGTTGTTCCCGACATCATGACCATGGCAAAGGGCATTACCAGTGGATATGTCCAGTTAGGCGCAGTTGCCCTTTCCGGCGACATATTTGATACCTTGAAACAAAGGGAAAGATTTTTCCACGGATTCACCTATAGTGGCCACCCACTGGCCTGTGCCGTTGGACTGAAAAACCTTGAAATCGTTGAAAATGAAGATCTTGTTGCCAACTCAGAACGAATGGGCAAGCTTCTAAAAGAAAAAATCCAGGCCCTTGACAGTGATGTGATTGGTGATGTAAGGGGCATAGGTCTTATGGTCGGGGTGGAACTGGTTAAAAACAAAGAAACTAGAAAAAAACATGATCCCCCTCTTGCGCCTTTAGTTGTTGAAGCGGCCTATGAGCTTGGCCTGATCACAAGACCGCTTGTGGGAGATATCCTGCAATTCTCACCGCCTATGGTGATTTCTGAACCGGAAATCAATGATATAGTAAAAATCCTGGGAGAGGCTATTGGCCAGGCTTTAAAAAACAGGGGATAGAGCCTTTAAATGAACATACATATTTCTTTTTACTTTTAAAAAAGGAGAAACCATGGCCCGATATTTTAGCCGTATGGGTGACGGGTCACCCATTTCGGTTACAAAAGATGAAATTATGGCAGACCTGATCCAGGGAAGCGAGGATGCTGCTGACCGTGCTAAGGTGCCCTCCCTGACCCAGGATGAGTATGAACATCTCCTGGATATATTCTGTGCTCCTCAAAAATTTATGAGCGTGGAAGCGGGAAAGGAGATTATTTTAACCTATGATGCAAGCACCCTGAAAATAAGGCGTGTCGGGATCAATGTCGACCGGATACAGGCCCTGCAGATCTATGAAAAACTGCTGGGTGCTGATACAATGGAGCTGGCCTTTGTGGATTATAGTTATAAACCGGTAAAACGCGTAGCTACTGTTGAGCAGCCCATCCTTGAACAGGCCCTTTTGAGTACTCACATTCCTTTATTTTATGGTGCCCAGCCCAACCTTGGTCTTTACAGCCAGCCGGACGGACCTTTTCCAAACCCCATGGAATTGATGCCCATGGGGAAAATAAAGGAAGCTCAGGAATCCTATGAAGCTTCTGTTGAAGATCTGGTCAAAGATATTGTATTTGTAGCAAGCCTCATGTATGAATCCGGTGCAGATGGTATCAACCTTGATACTGCAGGCGCTGCCGGAGATGCTGATTTTCTAGCCTCTTTGCTGGCCACGGAAAAACTAAGGGCTAAGTATCCTGACATGTGCATAGAACTGGGCACTGCTGGTGAATTTGTCCTGGGCATGCACAGCGAGTTGGAATATAAAGGTCATCGTCTGGCAGGCATGTATCCCCATGACCAGTTAAAGATGGCTGAACTTGCCGGAGCAACCATTTTCGGCCCCGTGGCCAATACCAAGACCAGCAAGTCATCGGCATGGAACGTTGCCCGCACCATTACCTTTATGAAACCCTGTGGAGAGATTGCCAATATCCCGATCCATCCCAATATGGGTATGGGGGTTGGTGGGGTCACAATGACGGATCATCCACCCGTTGATATTGTATCACGGGCATCCAAGGCCATGGTGGAGATCTGTCGCCTGGACGGGCTGTAGGTTGGCGTCGGCGATCCATTTGGAATGGCAATAACACATGCACAAGCCTCTGGAATGGGCGGAATGCGGGGAGCCGGAGATCTGGTTGCCCGGATGCAAATGTCCAAAGGCATGAGAA
>JACNHV010000371.1 GCA_014383445.1 Candidatus Desulfobacula maris
AGTTGCAAATGCTTTGCCAATACCGGCTGATGCCCCTGTAATTAAAGCCCATCGATCATTTGACTGTCTAAGCCATTCATTCATAATTCATATTCCCTTATAATTTTTATAATTTATGACCTATGGCTAACCCGAGATCATAAAATCCATGCTTTTAAACCAGACGTTTTAAATTTTTGCAAACCATTGAAGTTATTCCCCTGGCAATGCAGTCGGGGAATCGTCTAACCACCAACATCACCGGTGAAACCCGGTGCATGTTGATTGTTGAATTTTCAAGCAAGGGTCAAATAAAGACCTGACCCCTTTTCTTTCATTGTCAATTTTTTTTGGACCTTTGAAACTTATGCATAGGATAATAATGGTTGAATATGCATTCCATTTAATTTAAATATCGTGGAACCCACAACCATTCTGTTTAACTTATTCAAATGTCAGACTTTCGACAATTCTCTCAAAATTATCGTGGTTCGCCAGGCTGGATGGATGGACAACCAAATAGACACACTGGTCGTTTTTGTACGAAGACACTACCACAGAGTTTACCTGATAATAATCCTGGTACACCCATTTTATATCAGTCCTGTAGGCATTCGTGCCACACTTTACCACTATTCCCTTGTTGCCAACAACCCTGACATCGGAACCTACCTGCCTGAGAATTTCAGCATAATAAATAGGTCCAAAATCCCTTAATTCGAGCTTTTCTGGTTTGGTTATCACATTCGCTGCAAAGTCGACCCGTTTCGGTATATTCATCCTCATTATTTGTCCCGGAGAAGTGACACTTTGCTTTTTGCTCCCAATAGGATACTCAAACATAAATTTTGGTGTCTTCGTCCGCCTGAATACACCGTCCTTCGCCATTCCTTCTTCTTTGGATAACCAGACGAATCCATCTTGAAAAGGTATTGATATGCTTCTCACCAAAGTATCAAGTCTTTCGGCTTCTCTCGAATTTGCTGGCAACGACTCAGAAGATACAACCGCAGGAAAAATATATTTCTTCGTTAATTCAAGCGGAAGAGAAGTTTTCCCGCCGGGTAAGCCACCGGTAAATACCACAACCATATTCATCTCCGGTGCCACCATAATATACTGACCACTATAGCCGATAGCAGAATAATTGCCGTCATCATCCACCCACCATTGATACCCGTATTGCAGATCTGGTTTAGCTTCAATATGTCCACGCGTTGATTTTTCTACCCAAGAACTCGATACAAGTTGCTTCTTCCCCCACCTTCCCTTATTGAGGTAAAGCCACCCAATTTTGGCCATGTCATGGGGTTTTAACCGCATCCGACCATATCCAACATCAATACCCTGCGGGCTTTTTTCCCAATCAATTTCTGAAATACCAAGGGGAGTGAATAGATTCTTTTCAGCAAATTCTCTGGTTTTCATTTTCGTTGTAGTATTGATGATTACCGATAAAAGATATGATAGGCCGTTGCAGTACTCGAATCTAATACCTGGAGGACCGACCATCGGTAGATTAAGGACATGTTGCCCCCAATCACCGCTGCGCCTCATTTCGAATAATCCTTTCCAATTGTAATGATGAGAGTCCCTGCAATCTAAACCAGAGGCCATAATTAACAAGTGCTCAAGTGTAATTGACCTTTTATTGTCACCTAAGCTATCAATTATATTATGCGGTAATAATTCAACAATAGGTTGATCGACACTTTTTATATACCCTCTATCAATCGCTATACCTATCAGGATCGACATAATACTCTTTGTACAGGAACGAATGATGTGTCTCTGGCCTTTTGAAAATGGGTAAAAGTAGGCATCAAGAACCATGTAACCATTTCGGATTATTGATATGTTATCTATGTTGTAACCTTTCATTTTTATTTCTTCAATCATATTGGCAAGCATTTGAGACTGCATACCTTGCTTTTCTGGTGTAGAGCTCTGCCATCCATTAGTCGGGTAGGTGGTAGCGGTGGCAAAGGTGACTGAGCAAAATATTAAAGCTACCAAAAAAGCAAACCCGAGAAAAATAGAATTCTTTATTTCTTTAAATAGTTTCATGGCATCCCTTGTAGTCATTGGGTGAAAGGTTACAATGAAATGTCACAATCCAACCAGTCGGTATTATATGATATTAATCTTAAGCAAGTATACTTGCATTATCTTTAAGAATTCATGATATCAAGGATTCATAAGGTATCCTTGATCTTTTTCATAGTGACCGCAAGCCACATAACACCAAAATAACCGGTGAAATCCGGTGCATTTTTAAGTTGGGATTTTGAAATTTCCAAATGTGCCTGAGATTTTAAATTTTCTGCATGGCAGGAACACTACGACTATTTGTTTGGAGCTATATTATTCCAATCCCAGTTGACCCAGGACGATCACATACCTGCTGATAACGCCCAGTATATTTTTTTTCTGCATTGCAGAAACAACTCCGGCATTGAAGCGCTGGGACGACATGGGGGCCTGGATAATATGCGTATGATACCATCCCGTCTTTTTGACATTTTGTTTCAGCAAAACAAAAAAGGCCTCAAGAAAGTCAAGGTATGCTTTTCTGGACAAACCGGAAATGCTTTTTTTATCATAGTCAGCCGCTTTTTTATCAAAGTAGGGTGGATCAAAGGTAAACCCGTCCCTGATGTTTTCGGCAATATACCCACACGCCTGTGATCGATTCCTTATCAAAACTCATCTCAAGCTGAATCACGTTTTCATACGCTTTCAGCAATGGCATATATTCTCGATATGGCGATTTCATCTGAATAAGGGGTTCTGCACTCAAGAAAAATGATTTTAAAACCGTTCGAAATAAAATACGTTTCTACCTCTTTTTTTGTAAAATATGAGAAATATATCGACATATCGGAATCTAAAATATGGCCTTCTAAGCCTTCGCCTTTCCCTTCTTTTACTGCCAACATTACTTTCCCCCCGATTTTAAGGGCTCTTTTGAACTCCTGAAAAATTTTATCGATATTCTCTTTAGGGGTATGTATGATTGAATAAAATGCGATGATACCATCTATTGACTGGTCATCTACCTGTAAATTCATCATGTTCATTCTCTTGAATGTCATGTCCCGGTTATTGTTTTTAGCGATATCAATACATTTTTCAGATATATCGATTCCCATGACATTCAGACCTTTATCAAAGAGGTATTTACCAATGTGGCCGGAAGGCCCGCAACCCACATCATATATAATGGAACAGGGTGAAAAATATTGAGCGTAATTATCGATCAGTTTTCGATCATACGCTTTGTGAGATAATTCATCTTTAAATAGCGCATGGTACTTTTCAGCTAAAAGGTCATAGGCTTTACAGGTAATTGAATCTGTTTCTTTTAATTGCTTCATCGTATTATCACGGTTAATTATTGGTGGATAGGGCAAAAATTATCGGGTTCATACCTTCAGATTGAACCCAAGGTCAATCTCCGGTATCTTGAGTGCCTCTCGCATAGCAGTATGGATGGCTTCCATTATTTCCGCCTTCTGAGATGCACGCCAGGATTTTCTGGTTTCTATTTTAACAAGTGGCATATTCTTCTCCTGATGTATGAGTTATAGAAACTGACACTAAGGAACGTCCCGCATCTGTTTTTTGATTTCGGCAACCAATTCCTGATGTCGATAGTTATCAGGGTCTTCCGAAACTGCTTTTTCCCCCCAATGAAGTGCATTTGGAAAATCCTTTTGCTGGCGAAAGTTTTCCGCAATAGCATACAGCACATGCTGCAACGGTGCATTCCTGATTTCAGGCGGAATATCCAGTACTTTTTTGAAATCGGCTACGGCACCTTCGTGATTTTTTTTAACTGTATAACAACTTCCCCGGCCAATAAAGCTCTCCTCGTCGTACGGGTCCAGTGTCAAAGCACTCGAATAAAACATAATCGCGTCGTCAATCCGTCCTTCGATTTCGGAAATCTTGCCCAGATAGAAATAAGGGTTATCACCATCTTCGTGACGATAGTCAGCATCAATCTTGACAACTGCCTCAAATGCCCGGACAGCACCAATTCCGTCTGGTTTATTGAAACATTTTAAACCTTCATTAAACCAATCGGCCGCAGAAAGTGTACTATCTTTATCCATAATATTCCTTGCTATAACGTTTCCAAATAACCGGCTTGACCGGTTCATTTGATTTGTTGAGATCCGCAATGTGTTAGTAAAGGCGCGATCCCATGGCCTTCCACTCAATATTTCTCGGGATAATTTTTCTCTTTAAAAAAATTCTGTTGAGTAACCTGTTCCAGTATCCTAATCGCTTTTTTTATTGGACATCGTAGCATCGTTAATTCATTTTTAACTGCTGACTCAACCTCGTCCATATTTTTAAGTGTTTTTGAATGGCTGTTTCCACCTTTGTAATGAATGAGCCTGTTGTCTTTCATCTCAATCGTTTGATCCTCAAAGACTCGGGTAATACGGACACATGACATGAAAGTTTGCCCTGCCTCAAAAGATTCTTCAATGGTTTTAATAAAGAAATCAAATTGTCGAATATCGTCATTGATGGCGTATCCATGGATTCTGTTCCCGTCCAGAAGTACTTCAATTTCATATTTGTCAGATTTTTCATTTTTTTTAAACCCGTATGTGTATTTTCCGTGTCTGATTGTATGTAGAGTTTTGTCCAACCGCAGCCCCCGAGATTATTAAATTCAATACCGTCAAGAAATTCAGGCAATGATATCGGACGACCGATTTTTTCCCTGCCAAAAAGAAGCAGTTTGGATATATTCTCAAACGGTACGTGATAAAGATGTTTTCGGACAATTTCCCTTAATCCGTCAATTCCAGTCGGAACCGTTTTTATGCCAATTAACCTCAAGTATTTTTTATATAGGTTGGCTGAATTTTCCATAGATCACTTCTGAATTCATGTATTTTTAAAAAAATTTCAAGCTCAAAAGCTTGTCTGCGGGCAGCGGGGAAATCAACCCCTTTATTTTTCATTGTCGCTTTGAGGTCATGAATATGAAGGACACCAAATTTATTACGGATGACTGCCGCTTCAAGATCTTTTGAAACTTGATCAATCGATTTTTGTGTAACAACAATATGTTTCATGGTTATTTCTCACTGTTTATAAAATTTGCTTCGAATCTTTTCGATTTACTTTTTGATCGTGCTATAACATTGTAGGCAAAAAATGACACTTCAATCTCGTATGATTATAAATTTTATTAACCATAATTTTTTTAAGAGAACAAGAAAATCTGCGGTGTAGTCCGTAGCATTTTTTTTGGTTTGAAAATTTTTAAAAAGTAACTTAACCCTGCTTCCAGTTTTTTTGGGCAGGATCATTTTTAAAATTTTAAAAAACTTGTAACCTTTTTATTGTTGAATATGTCTTATGGTCAGATGATTTGTTTCAGATTGAGATTTTTTTCTTTACAATTATTTATTATAAAAGGAGTATTTAAAAATGGATGAAAAAACCAAAATAATGATTTCTCTTGGTGCTGCAACCGCCTGCAATTGTATTCCATGCTTTGAGCATCTTTATTGTCACGCAAAAAGCCTTGGTATCACCGATCAGGTCATTCAGATAATTGTGGACATTTCAACAAAAGTCAAGAATGGGGCCCACATTGCCATAAAAACTACAATAGATGAAACCTTGAACAATGAAGTTCCTAAGGAAGATAAAAATTTTAAATCAACAACGGCTTGCCCCTGTGACTGCGTTCAATAGGATCGGGAATAAATGGATTTTTTAAGATTATACGATACACATTACCAACAGGTGAGAAAATTTATTTTAACGATCACCAAAGATGATTGGGCTGCAGATGATTTAATCCAGGAAACGTTTATCCGAGTGAAAAAAAACATAAAATCGGTTCGCAAGACGGATAGAATTTCTTCATGGATATTCAAAATTGCCTACCATCTTTGCATGGATCATTTAAAACACAGGAACAACGAAACACTTCACCCGGTTGAAAATGAAACTTGTGATTTTAATATTCTCCCACTAAAAAAAATCGAGCAGCAGCAGATGAACAATTGCATTCGTGAAAAAATGGAACGACTGTCCGAGCCCATGCGGATTATTATTGACCTATACGATATAATGGAATTCACTCACAAGGAAATTGCCGGAATTCTTTCCATTACAGAGGAAAATTCAAAAGTGAAGCTGCACCGGGCCAGAAAAGAACTCAAATCCATTTTAAGCAAGGAGTGTTCGCTTAAGTATGATGAACGAAATGTATTTATCTGCGAGCCGATTACCAAAAAAAACAGATAAAAACCACCCGGATCAAGTCCTGGTTGAATTATTAGAACAAAAATATATTTCAATCCTATCGGATTTTCATTAAGGACATAACCATGCTTTTATACAACTACACACTCGAAATTCTTAAATCAAAATGTCATTCAGATGAAAAAGGGGTTCATTGTTTTGCCCACCTGGACCAGGATGTCAGTAAGTGCCTGCCCTATCTTAATGCAGTATTGGGTGGTTTTCAGTATTTAACAAATCCTTCTGCGGTTACCTTCAAAGCCCAGGGAACTCATTCATACTTTTTTAACCCTGATGCAAAAAAACATTATGGTTTAAAATCGTCAGGAAATTTAAAACCGGAAATGGCCGATCTGTTGTCTGGAAATCCAACCGGTGTGGTCGATTTTAAACAACACTTTTTATATTTTTTCCCACTGCCACAGGGGCAGGGATCGTTTCTGCCAACTTTTCGGTCTGGTAATATCTGTGGAGGTGAATAATATTTCCTGCGGCAATTTAAATAGATTTTTTTTAATTTTTCATGGCGCCCCAGA
Organism: Candidatus Desulfobacula maris; assembly: GCA_014383445.1. Classification (GTDB taxonomy): domain Bacteria; phylum Desulfobacterota; class Desulfobacteria; order Desulfobacterales; family Desulfobacteraceae; genus Desulfobacula; species Desulfobacula maris. Next base: position 6,798 of record JACNHV010000371.1, read on the forward strand.
AGCTGTTTGTAAAAGTCCGGATGTTGTACTTCAATGGCGGCTCGAACTTCTTCCAAGGGGATTGGAGGAGGAAAATCCTCCATCACGGCCCAGTGTTTTTTTGCATATTTTAATCGAAAGGCACACCAGGGATCAGCCTTCATTGCATCTTCCCCGGCAGGTACTAAATCCAGGGTTGCGTCCGTGCATTTACACTTTGGCAGCAGACAGAACTGATCAACTATCAGGTACTTTTCTTCCTTTATACTGACCAGAATCTGGTCACCATGCGGCAAAATACCATTGTAAGCATACATCAATCCGTTCCGCTCGACTTCATCATAGTCAAAATAGCCTTCTATTTCGTTGATGTCTGCTGTTTCTGTAATCTTATTTTTATAGGCAAAATGCTTGGTTTCCAGGAATTTAAAATCATCATCTCCAAGCTGGGACAAAAGCAGGTCTCCAAAAGCCTTTTCCTCAGGCGGTAATTTTTTTTTGGGTGGCGTCTGCAGTTTTCTCCTGTCCAGATCAATTTCCACACTGTGGCAAAGTTTGGGTAGATCTCCATGGTTCTGACCTGGTATAAAGGTAAGGTCAATGTCTATGGTCATGCAGGTGCAGACCGGATTGGGACAAACGGAAAAGATACACTCATAATTTTTCTTGCTGCCATCTTCGGCAAGAGAAAGACACTCTTTACCGGTTTTTTTATCTTTAAAAAATAACATATGTCCTTTACACGTTTCCTTTCAATTTTAAAGATCAGACAATTCTTTGATATCAGGTTTCATGGCAGATTTAAATGACTCAGTGACATTTCATCCGGTTCTTACATCCCATCATCAAGAATTCATTCATTTTTAAAACCGAACATCACCGGTGAAACCCGGTGCATGTTGATTGTTGGATTTGCACCAAGGATACTTTTCTGACTCTGTCCATTGATACGTCTTATCTCAAATTTCGTTGCTGAAGTATTTCCGGGATATTCCGTCTGCCGTCAAGGATACAATGGATAAAAACATCTGATTCGATGATCTGGTAGATAATGCGGTAGACTTTCACATGAATTTCGCGATATTCATGTACGTCAATTCGTTGTAGCTCTGGAGGATAGTGACCTTTTCCCGGGCTAAATGACAGGTTTTGGCAAGCTGTTTCAATTTCTGAAAAAATTTTTCCTGCGTTTTGCGGGTATCCGGATTTTTTTATATAATCATAGATTTCAAAAAGATCTTTTTCCGCATCAGAAATGACATGAACATTGTATTTCATTCAGATTGGTTTTCCAGAGTTTTTTTCAAGTCGCTGAAAACATCGGTAACAGGCCTGTAATCTCCCTTTCTAAGGCTATTTTGGCTTTGGGCTAGCATTTTCAACATTGCGAGGCTTTCCTGGGTCTGTTCATACTGGACAAGATCCTGAAGAATCGCTTTGGCTTCCCCATTTTGGGTGATAACCATGGGCTGTCGGCTATTAACGATTTGTCGTACGATTTCCGAAGCGTGTGCTTTAAAATAGCTGATGGGTTTAACAGATTCACTGAGTTTCATGTTGTTCTCCATAATTAATTTGACCTTAATTTAGTCCATATTGAGATCTATGTCAAGATAAAACCATGAAACCGGCTGCTGAAATTGTTGGAATTATGTCCCAACCATTAGCTTCAAGACTCTTTATGTATTTTTCATTATTGATCATGCCAGAAGAAAGATTGTTCATTTCAATATTACTGAGCACCCTACAGCAGAGTGGGTGGTTCAGCAGTTGAAAAATGCATTTCCTTTTGACAGTGCTCCAAAATATTTGATCTTTGATCGGGATTCAATCTTTTCTGCCCGGTTCATTTGGCTTGTTGAAATTTATAAGACAATAATCAAGGTTTGATTCCGTCCCAATGTCCCATCCCAAACCTGAACAACCTCATTAAAAATCTGTTTTGCAGCACTCATCAAAAATTCATCCTGATAATTGCCTGCTGTCAGTGAAACAAAAATGGGTATACCATCAATGTCTGCAACAGGAATGGAGATTTCCGGCAAACGTCCTATACCTGCAAAGGAAGTGATGGTCATTGTCCTATTATAAAACTCCATAATATGATCCTGATTTGATAGGGAATTCTTGTGGAGATAGACAACTTTAAGGGCCCCTTTTCTCTCTCCTTAATCCAAAAAATTCTCAAAATCTTTAATAGCCTGTTCAGCAATAACCACTTTTCTTTTCTTTTTGAACTTTACTATTTTGGAGTCATAGTTTTCCATAACGTCTTTATAAGCATCATGAACGAACTTCCTTACCAATTCTTTTTCTTTCTCTATTGCATCATAGACTTCTTGAACATCTCCCATCAGTTCTCTAATATCTCTCACAAAGCTTTTGAAGTGTATTTTTTTTAACAATGACATGTCGGAAAACAGAAAATCGATATAAGGGTCACCCTCAACATCATGCTTATCTATCATATAAACCTTCCCTGGACTTTTTATATTTATATGAAAGTAGTGAGATTTGAGTTTTGAGTAGTGAGAAAAAACCATCAGTCTATCCCCCCTCACATCTCATATCTCATTACTCTTTCATTTTTTGTTGTGCCCGCAAGGGCATGGGTGTTAGTTGAATCTGAAAATTTATAAAACCTTGCTGATAAATACTCCCAAAGCTGATCCTTAAGTTCATCAAGTTGACCTTCTTTCCCTTTTGCATCAACTCGATGATCCCAAAGATATCCGCCACCTTTTTGTTTCTTGCCATGGTTTTTGCCCCGAACATATTTATTTGGAATTAGTTTATCAATTTCTTCAAATGCAAAATCCTCCACCACACCAAAGATAATATGACTTGAAAGCATGGAAAGGGATGCGTATGTGAAATCCCCAGCAATCTCATGATTTGCCCAAGTGCCATAGAAATTGCCCCTGTAAGGCTTTTTACTGTACCCCTCAAAATCTCTTTCTCGGGCTTTTTCCTGGTAACAATGGTCATCGTAGTCATAATCATAGAGCGTTTCAAAATCGAGCAGGGTTTTTCCTTCTCCAAAACTTTCATTCAGATAAAAATTATCTTCTCCAATTCCACGCATTGGGAGAATTGTTTGGTTCAAAACAAGATTATCCTTTATACTGAGTTCATCGTAGTACGCATCAAGTTCTTCTTGGGTTTCAGCCCTAAAGCCAAAAAGCTCCATAAAGATGATCTTATAGAACATAAAATCATCTTTCAATTTTCTTTGGGCTCTGAATTTTTCCTGCTCTTCCTTTGTCCATGAAAAATAGTCAGATTTTGCAGCTATTATTGCCCGACGAAGGATCGCTTCCTGTTCTCTTTTGGATTTCTCTTTATTCACACATATCACCATCCTATTGAATTGTTCCCTGGCTAGTATTATTTTTCCCCGCCGAATGGTCCGGATGAGCCGCAAGCTCAAGCGATGCCGGTTCTTTTGTTTGATTTTATTATAGTTCAGTAGTGATATTTACATGAAATGATTGTAATAAAATCATCATCAACAGCATAAACTAATCGATTAGTTGGGAACAGGGATTTAATTCCCACCCATTTTCAAGGTTTTTTTTGCAGCCAATTT